>CAZERN010000024.1:0-2186 GCA_964514675.1 uncultured Gammaproteobacteria bacterium
ACAAAAGAGAAATTTCCATCTACTTCAGTGCAATAGTAAAGCGGGAATTTTCCATTGTAACCTAATTCAGATTGATAAACCCGAGCGACCGGGGAAATTTGATCAACTGGATACCAGAGCTGACAAACCTTAGGATTAGCCGGGTCACGCTCTAAACAATAACCGTAAAGACCATCTTTAATAACATTATGATTAGCAGACAAACAGGAAAGGCTATCTTCTCCAGGATACAAACGACACTCTTTAGCAATATAATCATCAGGACCAACCTGAAGAACGGGCTCAATATAGATGTCATCAAAATAAACATAACCTTGAGCTAAATTATCAGTATCGGAAGTCAAGAAAATTTTAATCAACCCAGAATTAGGCGCAGTAAATTTCTCAATTTTTCTTTCCCAGCCACTTGGAGCCTGGTCGGTAAATCTGGCCACCACCGTATTGTTATTATCAACAATTATTAGCTTCGCACTGGCATTGGAATTTTTTGTGTTTATTAGGTAATTGATAAAATAAGTCTTACCCTTTGAAACACTAATTGGAGCAGCCTCAGCATGTGGAGAAATTTGATAATAATTTAAGACTTTAAGGTAACCCTTCCCTTCGGCTGGATAATCGGTAGTTGCTTTATCTGGGCTTAGAACCAAACTATCTTCATAAATACTGCCATCAAAAACACAGGCTCGAGATTTTTCTGCATTTAATTTTGGAGTAGAGGAAACATCAATATCGCGACGACAAGAAAGACTGAAAGCGCTGCTTTCAAAATTAAAGTTGGCCTCAGCATGACCCCCCACTTCCTTCATTTGTCCCAAATAATAATTATCTAACAAGGCATAACCAGTTGCGTTTTTATTATTCGGATTATTGGTGCTGCGAACCGAGTCAGACTGAGTCACAAAATTAGAACATTCATTTTTATCATCCAATTCGTTGCATTCACCCATTTTATAACAAACCTTTTCTTTAGTTTCTGGATCCTCGATATAAGTTTGGCAAGAGAGCCAGTTTGAGCAAACCCGATCTGGTTCTACTTTAACTATTTGATTAGCAGTACAATTGTCGCCGGTACAGGGAGCTGGCGCTTCTCCTTTTTTAGTTGCTAAAGCATCGTAGATATTCGGCCGCAAACCTCTGGCTCCAGACTGACTGCGTTCATTAAAGAGAACACAACCATTATCTACATTAACAACGCCATTGCAAGATTTTAAATCTACTTGACCCTCTAATTGGTAATTAATTATTGCTTCCTTTAAATATATCGAAGCCCCTAAATTGCTCCGATAAATACGGGCTGTTACCGGAGCTCCCGTACTTAAGAGATTTTGCGTATAGAATAAAACTTGATTATCAGTCACCATTATTTCTTTACTCGGCGCGCTCAAAAAGTTATTAGAATCAAGGAGTCGAAGTTCAGTTTCTTCGTTATTTCCAGAAACAAGAACCACGCGCAAACCAGAAACATTACCATTAGTTGTGATGGTATAAAGACGATTAGATTTTAAGCTTAATTCTTGATAATAGCCGCCTCCTGAATTCCAGCCATCGGCGGTATTTCCGTTAAGATTACTTCCAGCTGGGTTATAAAGAAGGTTGCTAGCATGATCACTGACTGGATCAATATATTCGGTACAACCAGATGACTCAGCTGAACATAAGCCAACCTTATTTCGCGGCGACGGAACTAGGTTGCCACTTACTCCAAGTGTTCGCCCATAGTCAACCAGACATTCATAATCATTTTCATCGACTAAACATTGAGAACTGCCACAATCTTGATTGGAAACACAAACAACACCTCCATTTTCATCTTGATCTATCTTCCCGTTGCCATTAGAATCACACCGTTTAACCGGAGTTTGAAGCCATTTACCATCACGATAGAAACAAGTGTCGGTTCCTGGGTTCTTAAAATAACTAGCCGCGCCGCCTTCATAAGTCCACGCGTCACAACCAACTTCATTAGAATGACAGAGAGGACTACTGACCTGATCTTTATAAGAATCGGGCAATAAGCGACGGAAAGTTTCAGTCCAACTAGAAAGGCCGAGCTGATTTTGAATGACACCTAAACGAGTACAACCAGTGGCTGCCTGGTTACACTGTTTGGACGCATCAAAGACAGCATAAACAGCTTGATGGCTAGGAACATTAAGACAACCATCGGATCCTGGCGTACAGGTAGA
>CAZERN010000024.1:2286-7237 GCA_964514675.1 uncultured Gammaproteobacteria bacterium
TAGTAGCGGTCAGAAACCTCACTAATAACCAAATTATCAAAGAGTACACCGCCTCTAGTCTCAATCTGGAACTGCTCTGAATCAGGACGGTGATTAAGAGAGCCTAAATTTAATTCATAGGCCTGCCAACCACCACTTAACTCCAAATCGCCGCTTGTATTAGTTGGCGTAACTCCAAAAACAGAAGTCTCGCCGTCTGTATTTAGGAAAGAAAAATTAACACTCGCATTAGTAGTCAAAGGTTTAGCTAAAAATTTCAAAGTATAAGCCGCTTCTTCTTTTGCATAAGAATCAGCACTGGTATAAGCTGTGCCGCTAACCGATAAAGACTGACCCTCCTCAAAAATAGAGTCCGTGCTAGGAGTACCACCACTAAATCTGGTCTCGCCTTCAAAATCATAGGTTTCTACTACCCGCAAGGCATTTCCCTTTTTGCCGTTATACTCACGACAACCAACGCTATTTACTCCACACACCTTACCTTCTTGAGGAATAGCTTTATAAACACAGGCTTTTTGTTGAGCATCCCAAAGTCCGCCGTTTCTACAAACCTGACAAGCTTTAGAAAAATCATCCCAACTCCTATCGATACCCACGCACTCGGCTTCTTTTAAGATAGAATCGTAATTCTTAGTATTTAGACGATAAGAATTACAATTTTCCGAACAAGTAACTGTTTCCGAGATAAGGTGATAAGTAATGCGCCCCTCTTTACTGTAGAACTCCCGGCAATCAGGATTGTAGCGAGGATCGGAGGCAGGCAAATTATAAATTTCCTTACTACACTTAGCAGCTGATTCGGGATTTATTATGTAAGGGCGACCATCAGGATTTTGTCGCAAGGAGAGAACGAGAAGCTGTGAGTTATTCCAAGAATAAAAGTCACCACAAGAAGCTTCTTGCGGCTTAACACATTGTTTAAGCTCCGAATAATATTCTACTCCTTCGCCACCTTGCTCCACTTTATCTAAATTGGTAAAACTCGCACAACCAGAATCAGAGGCAGCGCAAGCGGTGGTATTCTCAGGAATAATGTTATCAGCACTAGCTGAAAAAAGATTTGATTCTTTAGCAATATAGACGTCATAACCAGTACACTGTGAATCGCAGTAATCACTTTCATTAGCTTTAGCAGCTACTTTAAAATTATCGTCTGTTGCTGAAAATAGCTCACAACCAACTTCTTCAGAGCTACACTTACGAGCATAATTAAAACAAATTGACGGCGCGTCATCTTTAAAAGCAAAATTACCGCTCGCTGGGGATGTATAGCAGAGAGATTCTAAATAATTAGGTAATAGCTTTTGATAGACTGGATATTTGCCATAATAACTAAAAGCCGTTTCTTGACCATTAGGAGTCAATTTCAAATTACGAACTAAAAATTTAACATTAGCACCATAGCCAACTAGGTAAAAATTAAGAGAAGTTGTTGTTTCTAAAGTAATTGATAAACGGACCCAATCAGCACCGCTTGCTTCTACTTGTTTAATAGGGGAACCAAAGGATAAAACTGCCTTGTCTCCAGAGATAATTTTTACATCAGCCGAAAGTGTATAAGCCCAACCTTTTACAGCCCCCATATTTTTAGGCAAGACACTATTTGTCTCGTTTGAATAAAGCATTGCCCCGTTGCCACCGCTGACTGCTAAAGCTTTTCCACTATCATTTACGATCTCACCAGAAACGCCAGCCCCTCCAAGTGGCCAATTCCAATTATTAATACTATTAGTGTCACCAACCTGATTTAAAACTAAACCGCCATCCATTACATAATTAACTTCCGTCCAACCAGGTTTGCCGCGCAAGAATTGAGTGCAGCCTTCATCGCTCGCTTCACAAGCGGGGGCGCGATTATTTAAAAACAAAGGGGCTTGTGTATTCCAGGTAAAAGAACCATCACTGGGATTATAAGTACCTTGAGGATAGTATTGGCGACAACCAACATTATTAACATCACAAGTACTATAGTCTAAAGTGTTTTCCAAAAAGGAAAAAGATTTATTATCAGTAGTATTATTAAAAGTTTGGCAAGTATTAAAGACTGGCTGGCAAGTATCAGTGTTAAAACGCCAAGTCCGTCTCTCCTCATTACAATAACCATAAAGCTCACAAGAGCCATCTGCCTTTTCTTTAATACAAGTTTGACTATCAGCACAATAATCAGTTGCCCGAGAAATTATGAGCGTTGACTCTCCCTCGACTTCCGGACTGACATAGCTGCTAATAATCTGACTACCAACACCTTCTTTACCGCAATAATTAAGAGGAGCTTTTAAAACCCAGTCTGGATCAACTTTTCCTTGACACCAAGAAGTGTCGCGCTGATTAAAATCAGAAGAAAACTGAGAATAATTATCTTCAGAATCAAAACAAGAAATTAAATCTTGAAAAGTTGCTTTAATATTTTTTTCAGCCACATAGTTAAAAGCCTCTTCCCAAGTGACTGGAACAATGCGGTATTTTCGTAAAATAGTAATACTGCGAGTATTGTAGGTGCTTTCAGATTTAGGATCACCACTAATCTGCCAATCGCCATGAAGATACTCCTCTTCTAAAGCCTCACCAACGGTTAATTTATTAGCAATCGCCTGAGAAAATTTATCATCAATAACACAGTTATTAGGACCGGGATTATCTAAGTCCGGGCAAGCAACCAATTCTCCTAAAATACTATAATCACCCCGAATATCAAAACGAGGCTTAACAACGCTGGCTAATTTTTCACTAACAATAGTCTCTCCATACTGAACCAGTGATTCAAAGCCACTATTTTTTAAATCGTCAAAACGGCTAGCATCTAAAGGTTGACTAGTGCTCTTCCCTTTATTAATTTCGCGCATTACTCTTTGGAAAGATTCATAAGCTAACTGATTTAGAAAGATATTAGCCGCGTCAACAATAGCATCGCCGGAACTCTTAAGCATCTGTTCGAGCTGAGTTTTTTTGATATTTTCTGAATCTGTTTTAGACTGCCCCGGGGTGCCTTCCAATTTGCCAGCAATATTTCTTACATCCAACCAGCCCTGCGTAATTGTGTTTTTGTCTTTTTCATCTTCCTCAGCTTTAGTGCTGGTTTCCTGAACGCGACCAAAGAGAGTAATTGCCGCCGACAACTCACTGCCGCCCGGATCAAAAGAAGCTTTAATTCCTCTTAAATAGTCACCGCTTTCCATAGCCGCTAATTTTTCATAAGCGGAACTATAATTATTAACTAAGTTACTCAAAGTACAATTCGGTTTACTAGGGTAAAGAGTTTGCACCAAACCCAAACCTATTTTTGCCTGAATATTAGGGGAAGGAGGCTGACAAAGATCCGCTTGCCAAGCCTCACCTAAACCATCAATAAAATCCCCAGCCGCAGCGTCGCCAATATTCTTCCAGTACTCACTAAAGTCTTCAACAACATAGGTTGGCTTCTGCCCTTCACCAGCAGTAGCGACATATTTTGCTGTATCAATAGCGATTCGATTTAAACTATTACGAAGCGTTGTGCTCACTAAGTTTGCTCCAAAAGTTTTCCAAATCTTGGCCAGCTTTTCACTAATAGTAAGCTTGGTATCACTTAAAATTGACGGAATAGAGGAAATTTCGGCCGTTCCAACAACTGCTCGAGCTGGCTGTATATTTAAATTGAATATTAAAAAAGCCGACAAAAGCAGAAAAAGCAAAGAGCCGGCTTTAAATTTTGAAGACGATGGTTTTTTCATATTATCTCAATAAATTGCCTAATTATCTAAAATAAAAAAAGCTCTTAAAAACTTAATGTTTCGGCAGACTCGTTAGCGGATTCTTCTCCCAATTCTTGATTAGCTGGAAGTGATAATTCTGGGAACTGAGCCGCTAAGATTTCTTTATACATCAACATTAAATCTTCATCGCTAAGAAGATTAACCTGATCGGGATCAGCTCCACCCTGAAGTAAAATTTGGCGCATTGTTTTAGCATCACCTTCGCCTGACAAAGCTAAAATCAATAACTCCTCATCAACCAGGCTAGCTGGAGCAATACTTGGAATTTCAGCATCCCCAGTATTTGTATCTTCAGGATTAGTAGCCAATAAGCCGCAGTTTGAACCTTCGGCACAGAGAGGGTCAGTGCCGGCTCTCACTTCATCAAAATCAGATATTCCATCACCATCAGTATCTTTTAAATAAGGCGAGGTCTTATAAACATTAATTTCATCCCAATCAATTAAACCGTCGCCATCGGTGTCTTTACTTTTTTCTAATAAAGCAGCTGCTTCCTTTTCTTTGGCGGTCTGCTTAGCGGCGGCCAGCTCTTCTTTGTTGGGCTCAAAAGGGCCGCTTAGACGGGAATTAAATTGCCAAACCCAAACTCCTAAAATAACCACCGCTAAAAAAGACAAACCAAAAACCGCATTCTTTCGACGACGCGGCAAAGAAGAAAGAGGACTTGAAGAAGAGACTTCGGGCATAATTTATTGCTAATATTTGTGTTTTGATTATAACACAAAAGAGCGCGCCGTCGCAAACAATTTTTGCCAATCATCAAGGCTTAAATCTTCAGCTCGGACTTGTAGCGGCAAATTGGCGGATTTTAATAATTCAATCGCCAATGTTAAATCAATTCCTAGCCCAGCGGCTAAATTATTTTTAAGCATTTTTCTTTTAGCACTAAAACCTACTCGAGCTAAACGAAAAAAAGCTTTTTTTTCAGAATCGCTATACCCATCACTTCGACTAGAATCGAGTTTCAGTCGAACCAAAGCACTATCAACTTTAGGCTCCGGCCAAAAATTACCAGATTTTACTAAACGAATGATTTCTGGCTGACTATAAAATTGTACTGATAAAGCCAAAAGGTTCATTCCTCCTGGCTTAGCAAGCAAACGCTCAGCAACCTCTTTCTGTAAAAGCAAAACCATTCTTTCTGGGTAATTCTTTTGCTCTAAAAAGGTTCTTAAAAAAATTGAACTAATGTTATAAGG
>CAZERN010000025.1:0-7064 GCA_964514675.1 uncultured Gammaproteobacteria bacterium
TTGCCTGTTTAGATAGTCATAGTCGCCATGAGCGCTCAATTGCTCTTACTCTTTTAAGGAGAATTGACGCTGATGATCTGCCTTTAGATTTATTACTTCAAGCGCAGTGTTCAGCTCTTTCCCGCGTCCGACGTCAAACCCGTGTTTTGGCAAAAAGAATTAGTTCGGATAAGTTAGTTGAGAATCTTGAGCTTCTTTTGGTGGCTCAGGAGAGATGTAACTCTGATTACCGGGATTTAGCGGCTAGTTTGGCGTTAAAAATTCCGAAAGAAAAGGTTCTTAGAAAAAAGAACTTACTCAATCATTATCTGGATTCGACCAATTTACGAGTGGGAATGCTCGCAAAGATGGTACAAGCTTAAACTACTAACAACTAAAATTACGGTTGTTTGAGGAGGTGTCACTTGATACCTCCTTTTTTTATTATTAAAATGATAAACTAAAGGCATTAAATAAAAATTGATTTATGTTTTTAAAATGGAATCGTGCTTTAGAATTAATCCCAACGCAATATCGCCCTCTTTTAAATCACGAAGGCTTTAAAAAATATTTTAAAAATACCGGCTGGATGTTTATTGGTCAGTTTTTTTCTTTACTTGTTTCCTTTTTTATTGGTGCCGCTGTCGCTCGTTATCTCGGGCCAGCTAATTACGGTGTTTATAATTATGCCCTTTCTTTTGTCGCCCTTTTTTCCTTTATTGCTCCTTTAGGAATTGACGCAATTTTATATCGTGAGCTTATTTCTCAACCGCAAAAACGCGATGAACTAATGGGAACCGCTTTTCGTCTTAAATTGATTGGCGGAATTATGGCTTTTTTAGCAGCCTCACTTAGCGCCTATTTTCTAGAGGCTGATTATTTGGTTAAGTTAATTGTCTTAGTTTTTTCTATCAGTTTTATCTTTCAAGCCTTTAATGTTTCTAATACATTTTTTAATTCGCGCGTCCAGTCATTAAAAAATGTTAAGGTTCAAACTTTAGCTATTCTGTTTTCTGCCTGTTTAAAAATAATTGTAATTGTTAGCTTGAAAGGAGTAATTTGGTTAGCGCTAGCGGCTTTAATTGAATCAATCATCGTTTCAGTGGGAGCTATTTATTTTTATCGCCAATCGGGGCGTCATTTGCGTGCCTGGACTTTTAACTCTTCTTTAGCTAAGAGAATTTTGAGCGTTTCTTGGTTACTTCTTTTATCATCGGCCGCCGCCCTTATTTATCAGAAGGTTGATCAAGTTATGGTTGGTCGTTTTTTGGGTAATGAAGCAGTCGGGTTGTATGCTGTTGCCGCCAAACTCTCCGAAATCTGGTATTTTATTCCGGGCATTATCTGTGGCTCTTTATTCCCGGCGATTGTGAATGCTAAAAAAACTGGCCTTAATCTTTATCGTGACCGTCTAAAAAAATTATACAAGTTAATGCTTTTTCTCGCGCTTCTAATTGCTGTCCCCCTAGCAGTTTTTAGTCGGCCAATAACAGTAATAATTTTTGGTCCTGATTATGCGGCTTCAGCCCCGATTCTAAGTATTTATACTTGGTCTAGTCTCGGTTTCTTTTTAGCAACAGCCATTAATCAAGCGCTTACTTCAGAGAATCGCCTGCGAATGATTTTTTCTATTAACTTGTTAATGATGGTTACTAATATTGTTTTAAATTATTTATTGATTCCACGCTTAGGTTTAACCGGAGCGGCTTGGGCGACAACCGCCTCTTATCTATTAGGGCCTACTTCTTTCATATTTTATGAAAGAGGACGAAATCGGAAATTAAAAAAAGCAATCGGTTAAGATTGCTTAGGATTATCTAATTTTAAAAATTAACGGCCGCCGCGACTAAGCATAGTAGCGACGGTTTTTAAAACAATAATTAAATCTAAATAAATAGAGCGATGCTTTAAATAGAAGAGGTCGTATTCTAATTTTGCTTGACTGTCTTCTAGAGAAGGGGAATGATAAACTCCAGAAACTTGATCCCAACCACTGATGCCGGGTTTAATGAGAAGACGAGTTTTGTAAAAAGGAATTTGTTTGCTTAATTCTGAAACAAAGTCTGTTCGTTCCGGGCGAGGGCCAATAAAACTCATCTCACCTCGGAAGATATTGATAATCTGAGGAATTTCATCAAGGCGACTGCGGCGAAGAAAGCCTCCAAATCGGGTGATTCGCTTATCCTTAAGGTCAGTCATGGCGCCGTTATTTTCCCGCGTTTTCATGGTTCTAAACTTTAACATTGTGAACACGCGCTCATTTTTTCCGACTCGTTTTTGCCGGAATAAAACTGGGCCCCGACTGTCTAGCTTAATTACTAAGGCAATCAGTGGGAAAAAGGGCAGAGTAATAAGTAAGAGCAGGCTAGCCCAAGCTAAATCGTTGATTCTTTTTATTAAATCGAAATAGCGGCGACTACCTTGATTGATGTTATCTATAAACCAGCCTTGATTAATTGAGCTTAAAGGTACTCGGCCGTAAACAAGTTCATAGAAATCGCTAAGATTATAAATATTGATATTAAACGAGAGACAATCAAAAAGTAGGTCAACTAATCTGGGGTTATCCGCAAATTCTGGTGCTACAATTACGCTATTAATGTTGCGTTCAGCAATTAAAGCCGGCAGCGCCTTGGTATCTTCTATATTTTTAAAGACTAGGGCCGTATTAAAACCTTGATGAGGTTGATTAGCTAAATTTTCTAAAAGTTGACTACTTAAGGGGTCGTTTCCGATAATAGCTAAATTGTTGACTGGCAGAAAAGAGCGGATAACTAGGCTGGCCAAGTTGCGCCAGAGTAAGAAAAGGAGCAAGAAAACTCCTAAAAAAACAACCAGGATGGTTTTAGGTGAAACTGGTGATTGGATTAGATAGAAATAAACAATGGAAATTAATCCGGAGGCGAGAGTGGTGGAAATAGCGTTCTGCCAAAAGCGTCTAAAGTTATAAACCAGGTTTAATTTATAGGCGCCGCTGATATATAAAACCACCAACCAAAGTAAGAATAGGGGGAGGAAATAAAAGATATTATCCGACCACGCTCCTTGCCAATTTGATCCATAGCGGATAAGCAAGGAAACTCCGAGCGAAAGAAAAAGTACCCCTAAATCGCCAAGAACTAAGCAGACTTGTTTGAAGCGTTTATTCATATATTTATGAGTTTACTATAGCAAGGGCAACTGCTAAAATCAATTCTGCTTAGCTAAATTAAAACAAAAATTGTTTCGTTCCTTGCCTTCGGTTATGCTATAATTAAAATATGACAAGTTCTGATTCTAACTATCAAAGACGCTATGACTGGCCTCCTTTAGGCAATAATAAGGTGGCGGATTTTCTTGATCGTTCTCTAGGCTCTGGCCGTTTGGCACAAACTTATATTTTTGTTGGCGCTGAAGGCTTAGGGAAAAGCACTCTTGCCCAAGCTTTTGCTGAGAATTTATTGTTATCCGACGGTCAAAAAAAACTCTCGGGGGTCAACAGTGACCTCTATGTTTTAGAGCGCCCGGAAGATAAAAAGGAAATCCCTGTTGAAGCTACTCGTGATTTCATTAAGATGCTATCTTTAAGTTCTTTTCTTGGTTCTTATAAAATCGGAATCGTCAAAGAAGCGGAAAAGCTTAGTCCTAACAGTGCGAACGCTTTACTAAAAACCTTAGAAGAGCCACGAGAGAAGGTGGTGATTATTCTTTTAGCGACTTCGCTAGCAGCTTTACCGGAAACACTTGTTTCCCGAGCGCAAATCCTTTATTTTACTCTCGTGCCTTATGATATTATCTATGATTATTTACTAGAGGAAAAGAAGGTTGATCGGGCTAGTGCTAAAAATTTAGCGGCTCTATCGGCCGGCCGTCCTTTAGAGGCTATCCGCTTGTTGGAAGAACCGGAGTATTATGAAGGGCAGCTGAATTCGGCTCGTTTATTTTTAAGCTTCTTTCCCCAGTCGGTAATTGATCGCATCTCTGCCTTAAAAAAGTTAGGCCGCTTGAGCCGGGAAGGGGTTGAGGATTTAATTTTTTCCTGGCAGCGCGTTTGGCGAGATTTACTTTTACTTCATCTAGGCCAGCCGGAACTTTTACAATACGCCGCTCTGCGTGAAGAATTGCTGGAAGTTAATTCACAACTAGCTGATCAAGACTGGTCTTATTATTATCAATTGGCCGAGACTTTAACGACGGCTCAAAAATATTTGGCAGCGAATGTTAGTCCTGCTACAGTATTAGAACAAGTTATTTTTAATCTTTAAGATTTTATGACTAATTTAAGATTTTGGCGCTTAGCGCTCATGCTTCTAACTCTCTCTCTGACACTCTCAGCCTGTTCTCTTGGTGGTAATCAGGAAACGTCTGACCTGGGGGCTGTTTTTGTCTCTACTGATAACGGTGTCCGCCTTACTCACCAGCCGTATGTTCCTTCAATTTCTGGTAAGCCTGGCAGTATTTCGAGCATCAATGTTCGCACTCTAGCAATAGACCCAAGTGATAATCTCCGGGTTTATTTAGGGACTTATGGTAACGGTCTTTACTACACTTCCAATGTTTCGGAGGGGTGGCAGAAGGTAAAATCTTTTCCAGTTGATGTGACTGTTAATGAAATTGTTGTTAACCCACAGAATAAATGTGAGCTTTTTGCTATTTTTGGCAATCAGCTTTTACGCTCTGTAGATTGCACTCGCACCTGGAGTCAGCTTTATTTAGACGCTGATGCAAAAGTTATTTTTAATACTTTAGCAATTGATCCGCGTAACCCGACTAATTTATATCTTGGCACTTCAAATGGCGATATTCTAAAAAGTATTGATGGTGGTGTCTCTTGGCGGGTGGTTCGGCGCTTGGATAAGGCGGTTGCTAAAATTGCCTTACTCCCAAGCGATAGTCGTCAGGTTTTTGTGGCTGATATTAATGCCGGTTTTTATTCCTTCATTACCAATAGCGTTACCGACCCGCGTAACTCTGGCGATATTAACGCTAATTTCGCCGTTCAAAACTGGATGGACTTCAGAGAAGTTTTAATTGATTTAGGTGTTGATAATTCTTTTAAGGCTTTAGAGGTTGGCGCTTCCGATGGTTTAATTTTATTGGCGACTAAAAATATTGTTATCAAATCCCCAGATAGAGGTATTAGCTGGCAAAAACTTGACCTTTTACCTTCAGAGAACCAAGATTTAATTGAGGCGATTGCTATTGATCCGCAAAATTCCAATAATCTCTATTACGGAACCCAGCTTACTTTTGCACGCTCTACTGACGGCGGGGTTACTTGGTCTAATATTAAATTGCCAACTAGACGAGCAGTTTCTAAAATCTTAATTGATTATCGCTATCCAAACACTCTTTATCTGGGTGTTAATAGTGGTCCAGGAACCGGCCTAATCTTTAAATAAAAATAAAAATATATGTCTAATCTTGTTCAAGAAAAAGAATCAGAATTTAATAATGTTGTTGACTTCTTTAAGCGTGATATTGCCAGTCTTCGTACTGGTCGCGCTAATTTAGTGATGCTCGACGGCGTTCAAGTTGAAGCTTATGGCGTCTTAAATCCTTTAAATGCTGTTGCCAACGTTTCTGTCTCTGATGCCCGCAGCTTTCTGATTACTCCTTGGGATAAAGGAGTAACTAAGGCAGTGGAAAAAGCTTTAGTTGAGGCGAATTTAGGTTTTGGAATTATGAATGAGGGCGATAAAATTCGCTTGACGATTCCAGATTTAACTCAAGAAAATCGCCTCGATTTAGTAAAAAAACTAAATGATCGTTTGGAAAAAGCGAGAATTTCCTTGCGCCAAGTTCGGGAAGAAGTAAAAGATCAAATTGGCCAAGCTTTTAGTGATAAAGAGCTTGCTGAAGATGATAAGTTTCGCCTGGAAAAAGAGCTTGATGATTTAGTTTCTAAAAAGAACGATGCTTTGAAAGAAATTCGCGATCAGAAAGAAGCGGATATCATGGCTATTTAATTTACTCACATGTCAACTGTTATAATTTTTTTAGCGGTCCTGTCCGCTTTAGTCTTGGTTCATGAGCTCGGTCACTTTTGGACCGCCCGTTATTTTAAAGTTGGAGCGGAGGAATTTGGCTTAGGAATGCCGCCCCGCCTTTTCGGTTTTTACCGAGGTCTTGATAAGAGCTGGCATTTTTTTTGGGGTACCCGCGGTCTTGAGAAGTTAACCCCAAGCCCTAAAGATACAGTTTATTCCTTGAATTGGTTGCCTTTGGGCGGCTTTGTCAGAATAAAGGGTCAAGATGGCGATTCTGGCGATCAAGATAGCTTTGCTAGTAAAAAAATCTGGCAACGTTTTGTTATTCTAGCCGCTGGGGTCACAATGAATTTCCTTTTTGCTGGGCTTTTATTTAGCGCCAGTATGATGATTGGGGCGCCACAATCAGTAACTGAAGGCGGGGAAGTAAAGATTGTTGAAGTCCTTGCTGATTCTCCAGCGGATAAAGCCGGCTTTAAAAGCGGTGATGTTTTAAAAGCCGTTAATGATCAGTCTCTAGATAAAGTAGAGCTCTTTCAAGAGGCGGTTGGTGTTTCCGCTGGCCAGGAGGTGTTAGTGACAATTGAGCGTTCCGGGGAAGAACAGCGCCTAACGGTCGTCCCTGAAAATGAGGAAGGACGAGGTTTAATTGGGGTTAGTTTAGATCAAGTGAAAACGGTTCGCTATTCGTTTTTCCCGGCAATTTATGAGGGCTTTAAATATAGCATCCAAATGTTGGGAGTGATTATTTTGGCCTTTATTTATTTAATTAGAGATTTATTTGTTGGTACTCCAGTTGGTGATTCGGTGGGCGGACCAATTATGATTGCCCAGATGACTGGGCAAGTGGCCCGCTTTGGTTTTACTAACCTCATGAATTTTACCGCCCTGCTATCCTTAAATTTAGCTGTTTTGAATTTTTTCCCTTTTCCCGCTCTTGATGGTGGACGCGCTTTTCTTCTTTTGGTTGAAAAGTTGCGCGGCCGACCGCTTAAAAAAGAGATTGAGGCTTGGCTTAATAATGCTGGCTTCTTCCTTTTAATGGCTTTAATTGTCTTTGTTACCTATAAAGATATTTTCCGGATTTTTCAATAAATTATTATAATTAACTGTTAA
>CAZERN010000026.1:0-6856 GCA_964514675.1 uncultured Gammaproteobacteria bacterium
AATATACACATAAATAGTTCTTTTATTTATTTACTATAACTTGTTTACCTGTCAGCGTTAGAATGACAGAAGCTTATAGGGTGGATCTATTCAATAAAGATTTAATCAATTTCTCGGATTAAATGTTTATTAAATCATTTACCAAGTTAAGGTAAATAAAAAATTTCTTAATCTAACCAGAAACAAAAAGGCGCTAAGCAATTTAGCATCAAAATACAAATTAGAGGCTCTCGGCCACGAAATCAACTATGCTTAAATGCATAACCGGCCCCACGAGTCTCTTTTTTTACATAAAAACCAGGCTCCCCCTTTTTATTTTTACAAAAGTCTGTTTAAATATAGTTTAATAGTCTTAGCTTATGTCTTTATCAATTGGAATTGTCGGGCTACCCAATGTCGGCAAATCATCCTTATTCAATTTATTAACCCAAAAGGGAGTGGAGGCGGCTAATTACCCTTTTTGCACCATTGACCCGAATGTGGGGGTAGTTAAAGTTCCTGACGACCGCTTAGAAAAACTAGCAACTATTTCCCATCCTAAACAGATAATTCCGACGGTAATTGAATTTGTTGATATTGCCGGTTTAGTGGCTGGGGCTAGCCAAGGAGAAGGCTTGGGCAATAAATTTTTAGCGCATATTAGAGAATGCGACGCTATTTGTGAAGTAATTCGGGATTTTAAAGATGGGAACATTATTCATGTTAATAATAAAATAGATCCAGAAGACGACAAAGAAACAATTAACCTAGAGTTAATACTAGCTGATTTAGCAACAGTAGAAAAACGCCTTACCAGCCTTAAAAGGGAGAGTCGGAGTGGCGACAAGCAACTTGCTGCCCAAGTATTAATTTTAGAACGAATTTTTGAACATTTAAGCGCCAGTCGAGCTGTTCGTGAATTAGATTTTAACGAAACCGACACCCCTTTTGTTAAATCCTTATGTTTACTAAGCGCTAAGCCAATTATTTATTTATTAAATATTGACGACACCTACGATGGTAATGAGCGCTTAAAGGGGGCCAATGAACAAATTTTAAGTATTAATATTAAAACCGAGGAAGAGATTGCCGCCTTACCAGTCGAGGAACAAGCTGAATTTATTCAGGAATTAGGCCTGGAAAAAAGCGGTCTTGATCGCTTAATTGCCGCTGCTTACCGCCTTTTAGGCTTAGATACTTTTTTTACAACTGGGCCAGACGAGACACGCGCTTGGACTATAAAACGCGGCACCAAAGCGCCAGAAGCGGCGGGAGTAATCCACACCGATTTTATCAAAGGGTTTATTCGGGCCGAGGTTATTCAATGGGACAAGCTTATTGCTAGCGGTAGTGAAGTAAAGGCCCGCGAAGCTGGTCTAATTCGCACTGAAGGCAAAGAATATATCGTAAAAGATGGTGATGTTTGTCACTTTTTAGTCAACCGCTAGATATTTACTAACAAAAAAGCCCCGCAAGCGGGGCTTTTTTTTATTTCTTTTCCAAAACAACAATTTCCCGAAAAACTTTTTGCCCAGAACGGCCATAAATAACCGTTCCGCGGGTAGTTAATTTTACCCCTGGCCATTTTTGCCAATCTTCGGGAAAGAAATTAATAATTTTAAACGCATTATAGCTCGGTTTTAAGAGCTGATTACCAAAAAAGCTTGGCCAAATCATTACTACCCTAGCCTTGCTTGGTAAAATTTTAACAAATTCACCAAGAGCGGCCGTATATAAAAATTCCAATTCTTCTTTGACAACTTTTAAATCATGCCAACCTCGTTGCGGCCCTAAATAAGGCTCAGTTATAATTGCTGTTACCTGGCCCGGCTTAAAAGATTCACTAAGTTTGGTAGCATTTTTTAAAAAGACCTTTATTCCTCTATCGCTAAGTGAATATTTTTCTTTAAGCCAAGCGAGGTTTTCCTTAGTGTCGGCAATTGCCTTGGGGGAAATATCAGAACCAACAACATCCTTAGCCCCCATAAGTAAAGCTTCTTGCAAAATTGTCCCTGAACCACAAAAAGGATCAAGAATTAGGCCGCTATTCTCATTTATTCCCGCTAAGTTAAGCATAATTTGAGCCAATTTTGGTGGCAACATTCCCGAGGCATCATCGCGCGCTGGACGACCATAATCTCTTTTTGATAAATCCTTAAAAGCTTGAACCGCTAAAGTTTGGCCGATAAACAACTGCCCCCCATCTGAAGCAACAACTAACTCGCAACCCTTAGTTAATAATTTGTTTTGCTCCACAACAACACTCGACAAATTAGCCTCTTTGCTAGTCACCAGGCGCGAACTAAGACCCTCTTCTTTTAATTTTTTCTTTAATTCTAGCCCCCAAGCTAAAGTTGGTAATTTTTGCTCACCATAGTAAGAAAGTCCGAAATTAAACTTTCCACTAATAGCTAAATTCTGATTAGATTTTTTCAAAATTCCAAACAGGGCTGGCTGCGAATCTTGTTTGGCTGGTAAAATTTTCTTAATCTCACCAATTTTAATGACCCCTCCAAGCTTTTTAATCAAGGTTTGTGGTTGTAACTCATGACCACTTTCCCAAATTAAAAAATTTTGCCCCAAAAGACGGGCTTCATGATTCGGCAAGATTGCCGCTAACTCCATTAAAGATATGGTTGGGTTATTCCCTAAAACGAAAAAATAAGTCATACCCTGCTAGCTTACCGCAAGCTTTTAAGTATTGCAATTGTTTGACGTCTGTGTTAGATTTAGCGGGTAAAAATGAATAGCAATATCTTTTCCATGGTTCCTTTACAGGAACCGACTTTCCGGCAATAGCGACAGGAAAGTCAAAGGTGTTCTAGGAAACCTCTCGGCTTTTTTAGGATACCGGGAGGATTTTTTTAATTGAGCGCCCCTTCAACAAGGCACTCCTAAACAAACTATGTCAAAAACTAAGGCAGCGGGCCTAACCCGCTATGAAATCATGTTCATTGTTCCTAATAAGTACACTGAAGTTGAGGCCAAAACTATTATTGGCCGAGTAGAAAAAATGATTATGGATGGCAACGGACAAATTGTCTCTGGCGAATACTGGGGAAAGAAAAAAATGGCCTACGAAATCAAGCATAATGCTTATGGCTATTATCAACTTTACCAGTTTGATTTTCCGGGAGAGAATTTGGCTAAACTAAACAACGACTTGCGGCTCTCAACCGAGATTCTGCGACACCAAATTCTAAAAATTAAAGTCAAAACTGAAGAACAACTAACTAAAGAACAAGCCGCTCGCGATCGTTTGGTTGCTAAAGAAGAAGAAGCTAAGGAGGCGGCCACTAAGTTCATGAAAAAACCAGCTCCTCACAAAAAGAAAGTCGAGGATAAAACTGAATTAAAAGATTTAGATAAGAAACTGGACGGGATCATTGAAAACACCAAAGACTTAGTCTAAAATTTTTAATTAAGATACTAATTTAAGCGACCCCCTATCGCTTACCAAAAAAATATGACTTTAAACAAAGCAATGATCATCGGTAATCTCACTCGAGATCCGGAATTAAAAACCACCTCTTCCGGGACTAATGTAGCTTCTTTCTCAGTCGCTACGAGTTTAGTCTGGAATGACGCTAACGGACAAAAACAGCAAAAGCCTGAATTTCACAATGTAATTGCTTGGCGCCGCTTAGCTGAAATCTGTGGGCAATATCTTCGCAAAGGCTCCAAAGTGTTTATTGAGGGACGCCTACAGACAACCGATTGGACTGGTCAAGATGGTGTAAAACGCTATCGTACGGAAATCGTTGCCGAGAACATGATTATGCTAGATTCAAAAAATTCTAGCCGCAGCGATTCTGAAAGCGCAAATAATTTGCGTGAGGAATTAAAAGAAATCCAAATTGAAGAGGAACCCGAAGAAGAGATTCGCGTGGAAAACATCCCCTTCTAAATTAAAAAATTATAATCTTTACTTATGGCTACTAAAAAAAATAAGGAGTGCTATTTTTGCGCAAACGCTATTGAAGTTGATTACAAAGATACCCGCTCACTACACAAGTTTGTAAACTTCTACGTCAAAATTCTACCGGGAAAGCGAACCGGAGTTTGTGCTTGGCATCAACGTAAACTAGCTGAAGCTGTTAAGCGTGCCCGAATCATGGCTTTAATGAGCCACACTCATCGTTAATCTTTTTTTATGTTAAGTATCAACGAAATCAAACCAGGGCGCGTTATTAAAATTAACAGCCAGCCTTATGTTGTTACTAAAACCGACCACCATAAAATGGGACGCGGAGGTGCAGTTTTAAAAACTAAACTTCGCAACCTAATTGATGGTCGTGTTTTAGACCAAACCTTTCAGGGCGTACAACAAGCAGAGGAAGCGGAAACCGAAACTAAAAAAGCTAACTATCTATATAAAGATGCTGAACAAGCTTTTTTTATGGACAATGAATCCTTTGAGCAATTTAGTTTAGATTTGGATGTTTTAGATAGCCAAGCTAAATTTCTAAAAGATGGCATCGATGTTTCTGTTCTCTATTTTGAAGCCAAACCGGTTACCATTGAACTCCCGATTAAAATGGATTTTAAAGTTGTTTCTGCTCCCCCTGGGGTAAAAGGCAATTCTGCCGGCAACGTCAATAAACAAGTAGAAATTGAAACTGGAGCCACCATCTCTGTCCCTATGTTTATTAACGAAGGGGACGTAATTAGAATTAACACTGAAACTGGCGACTATGTTGAGCGTGCTTAAGGTGCGTCTCTAAAGTCTTAGCGAAGACCGCTCCTTCGGGGGCGGTCTTTTTGCTATCTTTACCCCCGTGCTATAATAATTATCTATGCTTTATTTATTTCTAGCTAGTGCGGCTTTTATCTTTCTCGCCTGGAAGCGCTTAGATTTAGCCGTCCTCTTGATTATTGCCGGCACCCCCCTTTATTTATGGCGTGGCGATTTAATTAGTTTGCCACTGACTTTTCTGGAAATCATGATTTTAACGGGCTTTGCTATCTGGCTATTAAAAGGTGGCCCCGACTTTAAAACGCTTTTTAAAAAAGATAAGCAACGCACCGCCTACCCTTTTCGCTGGGAAATAATTGCCGTTCTTCTTGTCTCTTTTGGTGGGCTAATGGTTGCCGAAATTAGCCCAGCTGCCCTAGGAATTTGGAAAGCTTATTTTTTCGAGCCGCTACTTCTTTTTGTCTTAATTATCAATTTATTTTCTTATCCGGCCGGAAGAAAAAAAATTATTGGCGCCTTAGCAATTTCCGCTTTAGCTATTTCTCTCTTTGCTATTTTCCAGCAAGTTAGCGGCCTCTTTATTGATAATCCCTTTTGGCAAGCAGCTGCCACCAGACGAGCAACCTCCTTTTTCCCTTATCCAAACGCCGTCGGTTTGTTTTTAGGACCGCTTATTCTAATTTTTCTCGGTCAGTTAATTAATTATTGGTCTAGTCGCTCTTGGGCTTGGAAAATTTTTTATCTTTCAATTATCTTATTTTCACTCGCAGCTATTGTCGCTGCTCGCTCTGAAGGGGCTCTTGTAGGACTAATTGCTGGATTAGGAATTTTCGCACTTTTAATTAACAAAAGGGTACGCTTAATCGCTATTGTTTCCGGAATTTTATTAGCCCTTACTCTTTGGTTCGCACCCCCTCTTAAAGAATTTACTTTAAACAAAGTTTTACTAAAAGATTTATCTGGACAAATCCGACGCCAGCAATGGCAAGAGACAAGCGCTATGTTAAAAGATGGCCGCCTAATTACTGGCGCCGGCATCAGCGCTTACCAGGAAGCGGTTGCTCCTTATCATCAAGACGGCATCTGGATTAAAACCGACGACCCTGATTGGTTACGCAATATTATGTTTACTCCTGGTTATCGTGAAAAAATGTGGCAACCAACCGAAATCTATTTATACCCTCACAATATTGTCTTAAATTTTTGGAGTGAGTTGGGAATTTTAGGTGCCTTGCTATTTCTTTGGATAATTGCTAAAGCAATGGCAATGGCGGAAAAAGTTTCTCGGGACAAAAATGATTCTGAACGCCATTTAGCCCTTGGACTACTTGGAGCTTTAATAGTTTTAACTGTTCATGGCCTAGTTGATGTCCCTTATTTTAAAAACGATCTAGCTGCTCTCTTCTGGATTTATTTAGCCTTAATTGGCGGCTTAAACTTAAAATCAAATGAAAAAAATCTTACAAAAAGTAATCGCTGAGTCCAGCTTTTGTTCACGACGGCAAGCGGAAGCAGCCATCAAACGGGGGGAGGTAAAAGTTAATGGCCAATTAGCAAAGCCCGGAGAATTAGCTTCAGCAACTGATAAAATTACTGTTCGTGGAAAAAAAATTGGTGCTCCTCAAGAAAAAATCTACTTAAAACTTAATAAACCAAAAGGATATATCTGCACTAATCGCTCTTTTGTTAACGAAAAAAATATCTTTTCCTTAATTCCCTCAAATATCAAAGGCTTATTTACGGTTGGGCGCTTAGACAAAAATAGTCATGGCCTGATAATTTTAACAAATGATGGCGACTTAAATTTAAAATTGACTCATCCGCGTTCGGAGCATGTTAAGATTTATGAGGTAAAAACTAAGCCTGATTTAGAAGAAAAGATTATTAAAAGAATTCAAAAAAACTTGGTTAGCGGCATCCCCTTTGATGAAGATGAGGGGGTTGCTAAGGCAAAAAAAGTTTCTTATTTAGGCGAAGGTGCTTTTAGGGTGTTTCTTTCTGAGGGTAAAAAAAGGCAAATTAGAAGAATGTTTGAGGCTTGTGGCGCCAAGGTTTCGGATCTTAAAAGAACAAATTTTGCGAGCCTAGAATTAGGCGGCTTAGCGGAGGGACAATGGGGTTATTTAAGTAAATCTGAGATTGCTAAATTGCGCGAGTTATAATAAGATAAAGGCGTTTTAG
>CAZERN010000027.1:0-6774 GCA_964514675.1 uncultured Gammaproteobacteria bacterium
GATGATGTTTGTCCGCCATGTGAAACCATAGACAGCTGTCCGCAAGATTGCATTAAGATTCCCACAGCTTATTGCGGGGACGGGGTATGTCAAGCGGGGGAGCCTGATGTTTGTTTTCAAGATTGTGGCTTCGGAAAGGTCCCCAAACTTCAATAGAGTTTTATTATGAAATAAAAAATATGAAAAAAAACCAAAAAATAGTTATTTTAATCAGCGCTCTTGTCCTAATTCTAGCTTTCACAGCTTTCCTAATCTTTTCTCTTAAAGATAGTGGTAATCAAAAAATTCAAGACCTTGGTTTAACTGACGAACAAATAGCGGAAATTCAGGAAATCGCCGACGGCTTGGAGATGGAAAATCGACAAATTAAAGTGGAAATGGCGACCGAGGAAGAATTGACTGAAATAGGTTTAGTTACTGATACGTCTGAAGGAAAAGTTCAAATTCAGGTTATTGAAAGAGATGAGAGTGGTAAGATTATTTCTTATAAAATTATTCGTCAAGATGAGGATATCGCCAATGAGATAGCTGTTCCTAAAAGAGGTTTTTTTACTGAGGGTGGCGTAGTTCCCTTCTTGGAAGAGTAAAAAGGATTATTTATCAGAAGAGGCCCTGCTTTAAGTGGGGCCTCTTTTTTTGGAACCCCTTGCTAAAACTTAAATAATCCTTATAATGAAAGAACATTTAATAAATAGCCCATCTAGCTCCGAATATAAGAATGTTTTAGCATTCCTGGGCGTTCGGAGGCTGTCTCGCAAGGGGCGGTTAATAATGCTTTTTTTTTGCAAAAAGAGCTAAAAATATGTCTGAAATAGATTTTGGAAAATTATTGGAAAGCGATAAATTACGCATTCCTCAGGTCGGCGATGTGATTAAGGGGAAGGTAATCACTGCCTCAAAATCTGAGGTTAAGCTTGATATCGATGGAATTTTAATGGGGGTTGTTCGCGGCCCGGAGCTTTATTATGAGGCGCCGGAGTTTTCTGATTTAAAGCCGGGCGATGAGATTGAAGCGACGGTTCTTGAGGAAGAAAATGAAAGCGGTTTGGTGGAATTATCTTTTCGAGCTGTCGGTCAAGAAAAAGCTTGGCAATTACTACGCGAAGCTTATCGCGACAAAGAGTCGGTTAAGATTAAAATTACAGACGCTAATAAGGGCGGCCTGTTGGCTCGTTTTCGTCAGATTGCTGGCTTTTTGCCGGTTTCACAACTTGCTCCCGATAATTATCCCCGAGTTTCTGGGGGTGATAAGAGTCGGATTTTAGAAAAGTTAAAGGGTTTTGTGGGCGATGAAATGGAGGTTACCGTGATTACTTTAAATGAAGATGATAATAAAATTATTTTCAGTGAAAAAGATATCTGGAATCGCCGTCAAAAACCAGCCCTAGATAAGTATCAAGCAGGGATGGTAATAGAGGGTCGGATTACCGCAATTACTAACTTTGGGGTTTTCGTAAATTTTGACGAAGGAATGGAGGGTTTGATTCATATTTCCGAATTAGCCTGGCAGCGAATTGATTCTCCAAGTGAATTATTCCAAGTCGGTAATCAGGTAAAAGCGGAGGTTGTTTCTATTGATGGTGCTAAAATTTTCTTGAGCGTTAAGCGTTTAATGACTGACCCCTGGTTGGAAGCGAGCGCTAAATATAAAATTGGCCAAACCGTCTCTGGGACAATTTTGAAAGTTAATCCTTTTGGCCTTTTTGTTAAATTAGATGATGAGATTCATGGCTTAGCCCATGTTAGTCAATTAGGTTTGGGTGCAAAAGAAAAAATAGCTGATATTTTTCAAGTAGATGAAGTAAAGGATTTTGAGATTGTAAATATTTCACCCGAAGAACATCGTCTTGGTTTAAAATTAGCTGGCCTTAAAGCAACGACTGAGGAAGCGCCAGCTAAGGCTAAAAAAGCAACTAAAGAGAAGAAAGAAAAAAAAGAACCTGAAGAAAAGATAGAAACTGAAGAGGCGAAAGAAGTAAAAGAGGAAAAAGAAATAAAAGAAAAAAAACCGGCTAAGACGAAAAAAGCTACAGAAAAGGTTGAAGAAAAATAAATTCTTAGTAAGCGCCGCAACTGCGGCGCTTGTTTGTTGTAATTGCTAAAGCGTCAGTCGCCGTGTATAATTAAAAGATAAAAATGTTTTTATGAAGAAAGAATTAATAAAAAATTTAAGCATATTTTTCTTAGTATTTTTTGGCCTAGCTTTATTTTTTGGCCTTTTTAATGAATCTGCGAAAAAACAAAAAGTGGGCTTAGATGCTTTAGTTAACCGAGTTAATAATGAAGAAGTCTCAGCTTTAGAGGTAGAAGGAGAGAAGATAACCTTGGTTTTAAAATCAGGTGAGAAGGAGATTGTTCGGAAAGAGGAAAACGATTCCCTCGCTTCCTTGTTAGCTGATTTGCAGGTTGACCCCCAAAAATTAAATGAAGTTTCGGTGACAATTAAGGAGACTAGTGCTTGGTCTTATTTTTTGACAATCATTTTACCATTCCTGCTGCCACTTTTAATCATTGGCCTGTTTTTGGTTTATATGATGCGTGGTGTTTCGGGGATGAATTCGCGCGCAATGAGTTTTGGCCAGACTGCCGGCAAAGAGCTTGATTTAAACCGTAAGGAGAAAGTTACTTTTGCTGATGTCGCTGGCGCTAAAGAGGCTAAAGAGGAGTTGTATGAAATTGTTGAATTTCTAAAATTTCCAAAAAAATTCCACGATTTAGGGGCTAAAATTCCTCGCGGTGTTCTTTTATTGGGCAGCCCAGGAACCGGGAAAACTTTGATTGCTCGGGCAGTTTCTGGTGAGGCCGATGTTCCATTTTTTTCAATTTCTGGCTCTGAATTTGTTGAAATGTTTGTTGGTGTTGGTGCTTCTCGCGTACGAGCTTTATTTGAGAAGGCAAAGAAAGTTGCTCCTTGTTTAATTTTTATTGACGAGATTGATGCTGTTGGTCGTCGCCGAGGCGCTGGTTTAGGCGGTAGTCATGATGAACGCGAACAAACTCTAAATCAAATTTTAGTAGAATTAGACGGATTTGAACCGAGTCAGAATGTAATTGTAATTGCTGCCACTAATCGTCCTGATGTTTTAGACCCAGCCTTGTTGCGTCCCGGGCGGTTTGATCGTCAAGTTGTTATTGATAAGCCTGACCTTAAAGATAGAGAAGAAATTCTCAAAGTTCACGCGCGTAAAAAACCTTTAGAGCCAGCGGTTAATTTGAGGGGGGTGGCGGAACGGACGCCGGGATTTTCCGGAGCAGAGCTAGCCAATGTTTTAAATGAAGCGGCAATTTTAGCAGCTCGACAAAATAAAAAATCTATTGGTCAGGCTGATATTTTTGAAGCGATTGAAAAAGTTATGATTGGGCCGGAGCGAAAGAGCCGAGTAATAACCGATAAAGATAAAAAAATTACTGCTTATCACGAAGCTGGCCATGCAGTTGTTGCTCACTTCTTGCCGGACGTTGATCCAATTCAAAAGGTTTCTATTATTGCTCGCGGTCAAGCGGGGGGTTATACTTTAAAAGTTCCAATTGAGGATCGCAGCTATCACTCTCGGTCGGAGTTTATTAATGAACTCTCTGTTCTCTTGGCTGGCCACTTAACTGAAAAAGAAATTTTCGGTGAAGTAACTACTGGGGCTACCTCTGATTTGCGTCGCGCAACGGCTATCGCGCGCAGCTTGGTAACTGATTTCGGTATGAGCGAGAAAATGGGGCCGCGTACCTTTGGCGAGAAAGAAGAAATGATTTTCTTGGGACGTGAAATCCATGAACAGCGTGATTATAGTGAAAAAGTAGCTGAACAGATTGATGAAGAGATAGAAAACTTTATCAATCAGGCTAGCGCTAAAACTCAAGAATTAATTACCGAAAAGCGCGTCTATATAGAAAAGGTTGTCGCCGTTCTTTTGGAAGAAGAGACGATTGAGCGCGAGCGCTTCCTCTCTTTAATGACTGAAGAAGAATCTGAGGTTCAGAAAAAGACTGAGCTTTAGTAAGTTGACTAAACCAAATTTTAAGTTATACTAAAAACGTAATCTAAGTAATTTTAGCGCCTAATTAATATGGCAAATCCTAAAAAAAGAAAAACTCACAGTGCTGTTGGTAAAGGAAGAGCGCATTTAGCTCTTAAAAAAGTGGCAATCAATAAGTGTTCAAAGTGTGGTCAGCCCAAGCTGCCTCACACCGCTTGTGAATTTTGTGGCTCTTATAAGGGGCACGAAGTCGTGCATGTTAAAAGCCGTCTTGTTAAATAGTGATTTTTTAGCTCTTAAAAATTATGTCCAATCGTCATTTGGCGCGAACCATTGCTCTCCAGACACTCTTTGCCTGGGATTTTAATGGTAAAAAAAGTGAAGATCTTAATTTTTTAATTAAGAATAGTTTTATTCATTTTGCCCCGAATTTTGATGATGGCGGTTTTGTTGAGGAGTTAGTTTCTGGGACGGTTGAACATTTGGAGGAAATTGATAGTTTGATTAGTCGGCACGCGACTGAGTGGCCTTTAGATCAAATTACCTGGGTTGATCGAAATGTACTGCGCTTGGGAATTTATGAATTGCTTTACTCTGAGAATATCCCTTCGCGTGTTGCAATCAATGAAGCAATTGAAGTTGCTAAAAATTTTGGTAGTGATTCTTCGGGTAAATTTATTAATGGTGTTTTGGGGGCTATTTACGCCGAATTACCTGATGATAAAAAGCGTGATAATAAGGAGGAGTTTGAAGAAAAAAAGCGTCAGGCAGCGGCCGAAGTTTCAGCCCCTGAACCTAATTCGCAATCTCTTTAGATTCTTAAAGCAACCTCAATTTTTGAGGTTTTTTTTAAAAATATTTGTATGGCTCAAGAAACTTTAAAGCCTTTAGAAAAAAAAATAGAGGTAACTTTTAAAAATAAAGATTTATTAAAACAAGCTTTAACTCATCGCTCCTATTTAAACGAGCATTCTGATTTAATTTTGGGGCATAATGAGCGTTTGGAATTTTTAGGAGATGCAGTTTTAGAGATTGTTATCACTGAGTTTTTATATTTAACTTTTACAGAAGTTGATGAAGGATCGCTAACTAGCTGGCGAGCCTCTTTGGTAAATTCTAAGATGCTTTACGCGACTGCGGTTGAATTAGGCTTGGAAAGCTATCTTTATTTGTCTCATGGCGAAGCTAAAGATAAAAATAAAAAATCCCGACAGTATATTTTAGCCAATGCGGTTGAGGCCGTGATTGGTGCTATTTATTTGGACCAGGGTTTGTCGGTTGCCAAGAAATTTATTTTGAAATTTATTGCCTCCAAGATGGATGATATTTTGGAAAATTCTGCTTATTTAGATCCGAAGTCGCGTTTTCAGGAAAAAGCTCAAGAGCAGCGAGGAATTACTCCGCATTATGAAATTTTGGAAGAGAGCGGGCCCGATCATGCTAAAACTTTTGTGGTTGGCTTATATTTAGAGGAAGAACTGATTACTCGTGGTCAAGGTTCTTCTAAACAAGAGGCGCAGGTAGCTGCGGCTTTGGCGGGTTTAAAAAAATTAGCTTGGTAAAAATATGGATTTAATAAAATTACTGGAGTTGGCTACTACTCACAAGGCTTCCGATTTACATCTAATGGTTGGACAGCCGCCGATTTTAAGAATCGATGGCGAGTTAACACTTTTAAATTCCGTAGCCCCTGAATTTGGTTCTGCTCCGCTAAAAGATTCAGATTTGCGGTCCGCTTTAGAAAAAATTACTACCCCCGAGCAACTAGCGATTTTTTTAGAAAAAAAAGATTTAGACTTTAGTTTTGAGATCGAGGCGACTCGTTTTCGAGTTAATTTATCTTTTGAAAAAAATAATTTACGCTTAGTGGCGCGGGTGATTGAGGAGAAGAAACCAACTTTAGAAGAAATTGGCATGCCGCCGATAATTAAGGAACTATTAGAAATGCCCCAGGGGCTAATCTTGGTTACCGGCCCAACTGGTTGTGGAAAATCTACTACTTTAGCGGCCATGATTAATTATATTAATAACACGCGTAGTTGCCACATCGTTACTCTAGAAGATCCAATGGAATATGTTTTTAATCCTAATCAAAGCTTGGTAACTCAGCGTCAATTAGGATCCGATATGATTTCTTTTGCTAGTGGCTTAAAGCATGTTTTAAGACAAGATCCGAATGTGATTATGATTGGTGAAATGCGGGATTATGAGACTGTGGCGGCGGCAATTACTCTGGCGGAAACTGGGCATTTAGTTTTAGCTACTCTTCATACTTACAGCGCGACCCAAACAGTGGATAGAATTATTGATATTTTCCCACCTCACCAACAGAATCAAGTTAAATCCCAGTTATCAATGCTTCTGGCGGCGGTTATTTCTCAGCGTCTTTTGCCAAAAATTGGCGGCGGGCGGGTAGCGGCTCGGGAATTATTAATCCGCAATTCGGCCGTTGCTAACCTTATTCGGGAAGGAAAAATTTCTCAAATAAAAAGTGTTATGCAAATGGAGGGAAGAAATGGCATGATTACACTAGATAAACATCTTAAAGAATTATATAAAGGAGGTTTGATTACAAAAGAAGTGGCTACCCTTTACGCTGATGATCCAGCTATGGGTTAAAAAAGTGCTGTTGATAAGCTGGGGTTAAATATTACTCTTGAATAAAAAATTAATTATTTTTTAGAAAGTGTTGAAAAATGCTTTCTTTTTTTATTTTTACCCTTGTTTTTTCAGCCTTTTAAACACTTGACAAGTTTTTCAAAATCCTTATTTAAAATTGCCTGCCGGCATATCTCCAACCTGC
>CAZERN010000028.1:0-6475 GCA_964514675.1 uncultured Gammaproteobacteria bacterium
GTAAAAGAGCCTCCAAAATGGAGACTCTTTTTAATTAAACTTTTATAATCACCGGTAAAACCATTGGCCGCCTTTTTGTCTGATTGAAAAGGAATTGCCCAATATCATTACGAACCTTCCCTTTAAGTGTTTCATCGGTTAAGCCCACCCCTTTATCTTTGATTATTTTTTTAACGCGCTGCCGAGTTTTTTCAATTAGTTCTCGATTTTCTTTCATGTGGACAAAGCCCCGCGAAATTAAATCAGGATTACCAATAACATCACCGGTATGAGAATCGATTGTCGTAATAACAACAATCATCCCGTCCTCAGACATCATTCGCCGATCGCGTAGAACAATTTCAGAAACATCGCCAACACCTAAACCATCAACCATCACATAATCACTGGGAACCTTCTCTTTAGTAAGTGTTCCGACTGATTCCTGACCACGACGACGAAAATCAATTACTTGCCCATTGTCAGCGACAAAAATACGGTCGTTAGGGATACCAACTTCACGAGCCAATTCGGCGTGAGTCTCAAGCATGTAGTGATTAGCCTCAATCGGCATAAAATATTGAGGCTTCAAAAGACGCATAACTAACTTCAAATCCTCCGCCTTGGCATGACCACCGGCGTGGATATCTAACATTCGATAATGAATAATCTTGGCTCCCTGACGAGAAACTCTATCCATTAAATTCTGAATGGAGCGTTCGTTGCCAGGGATAGCGGAAGAAGAAAACAAAACTGTATCGCCATGCTTTAAGCTGACAACCCGATGCTCACCAGAAACAACCCGACTTAGAAAAGCATTACTTTCCCCTTGAGCGCCAGTACCAACAATAATAATTTTATTGTCCGGCAACTTATTCAATTCTTTATCATCAATTAATAACTTTGGATTAAATTTAAGGTAACCGATTTCCCGGGCCACCTCAACATTAGAGTTCATGCTGCGCCCCTGCAAAGAAACACGACGACCGTACTGAGCCGCTAAATCAAAAATTTTCTGGATCCTGGCCAACTGCGAGGCAAAGGTAGCGATAATAATGCGGCCATCAATTTTCTCAAATAACTGCCCCATCTCTTCGCCGATGTGCGACTCGGAAACTTGGTGTCCAGGATGAGTCGCATCAGTTGAATCAGACATTAATAATAAAATTCCCCGAGAACCTACCTGGGCCATCTTATTGAGATCAGCTGGCTGATCGTTTACCGGAGTAAAATCTATTTTAAAGTCGCCAGTATGAAAAACTGTCCCTAGGGGGGTGTTAATAATTGTCGCGAAACAATCAGGAATAGAATGATTGACGCGCATAAACTCCAGGTTGAAGTTTTGACCCAACTTTAATTTAGTTGTGCCATCAATTTCTTTAATTTTCAACTTCGGAGCTGTTTTATATTCTAAGTGGCGCTTACGCACCAGTCCGGCCGTCAATTTACCCATGAACATCGGCGGATTACCAATCTCCCCCATGATATGAGGAATGCCGCCAATATGGTCATAGTGACCATGACTAATAACCACACCCTTAATCCAACTCTTTTTATCTTGCAAGTAAGCAACATTGGGAATGATGTAATCAATTCCCGGCATATCTTCTTCTGGGAACTGAAGCCCCATGTCAATGATAATAATTTCCTGATTACATTCAATCAAAGTCATGTTCCGGCCAACCTCTTCTAGGCCACCTAAAACCATCACTCGCAAATTATCACCACCACTTTGCCGATTTAAAATTGGTTTTAAAGTTGCCCCTTCAGTAGGCGTTTCCTTGGCTTGTTGAGCAGTAAACCCGCGAGATTTTGAAACCTGAGAGTGTTCTTTTTTTGAAGTTGAAAATGATTTTTTTGAATCTGTTCCGCTTTTAGCGAGCGATTCACCCCTTAAAGGGATGCTCTGATTTTTAGGCTTCCAAGAAGAATAATTTTTACCATAATGTTGGCTGGTTTTTAATTTTCCTGATGCTTTATTGGCATTCCAGCCAGGGGTGGGCTCCATTAAAGAGCTCATATCCAAAGGATCTGTTTTTGAATTGCGAAAAACTAAAGCGTCGTCCGCAGCCTGATTGGCAACCGTAGACGTTTGACGTGTCGGTGCCGATTTATATTTACTAATCATGATAGAGAGAAGCTCCTAACCAAAAAATGTGGTTAAACCGTTTTTAGAAAGAGCTTGTTTTAATTTTATTTATAAAGAGAATTTTTAGCGAGAAAGTTTCGCCCGAGATTTTAAAAACCAATCAGCAATACCGCTAAAACGATGACTTGGGGAAATAGCAGTGGTAGCAGAAAAGCCTTTAACTTTTTTATCTTGAACAAAAATGTAATTTTTTTGATAAAGGGGAATCACCGGTACTTCATCGGCAATAATTCTTTGGGTCTCACGATAATCATACCAACGCACATTAACATCGGGGTTAGTTCGTGCATCGCTTAAAAGATTATCGACATCAGTATTTTTATAACTAGCGATATTTAAACCTTCTTTAATTTGGCTAGAGTGCCAAAAAGGGAAAATATCAGAGTCGGCTCCGCTCGTCTGACCAAAAACAAAAGCTTCAAAAGCGCGATCATTAATCAAAGCGCTGAGCTCAGAAAGCGTAATCGTTTCTAAAACTGTGCGAACACCTAGGGCCCCCCAATTTTGAGCGATAAATTCAGCTGCTTGCTGGGCTGGTCGGCCACTAACAGACACCAAACGAATCGTTAACAAAACAGCTTTATCGCCGTCTTTTTTAAAACGCCACAGCCCTTTAGGGTTTTGATTATTAGCGGTGGCAAAATCTAAAACCGCCTTAACTTCGGGGGTGCTTGTTGCTTCAATATTATCATCACTAATCGTTAATTTTTCCCAACCAGCCTCACTCAGTAATCTATCAGCCTCCTCTTGGTTGAAGGGGTACTTAGTGATTTCTTCATTATAAGCCTCTGACAATTCAGATAAAACGCTATCTGTGGGAGTGTAAAAACCTGAAAAAACCTCATCAGCTAAAGCCTGTTTATTAATAGCGTGAGCTAAAGCGCGACGAACACCAAGTTCGGCTAGATTTTTATTTTTTTCAGCATTGAAAAAAACTAAATCCTCTTGATTGGTTTGCAAAACATGGAAATTTAAAGAACTCTGAGCAATTAAAGAAGTTTTTTGCTCCAAAGATAAAGAGCTAATTCCAGAAACATCGCCATCATTTAGAGCCGCCACTAAGGCACTAGCATCTGGATAAAAACGAAAAACAACTTGCTCAATAAAAGGTTGGGTATTGTAATAATCAGGATTAAGCACCAGGCGATATTCTTTAATTTCGCCTTGCTTACTACGCAAGATTGAATCAAATTTATAAGGACCAGATCCGATTGGTTCTAAATTTAATTCATTTAAAGCAGCAAATTCCGGGGCCACATTTTCCCAAATATTTTGAGGCATAATACCGAAAGTCAACAAGTGCGGGAAGCCAACATAGATAATCGGGAGGGAAAATTTAATTTGATTATCGGCTACTTTTTCAACCGTTACCCCTAAAAATTCCTGTCGCCAAGGCGAACCATAATCAGGGTTAATCAATAGATTGAAAGTAAAAATAACATCATCTACAGTCAGGTTTTCTTTATTATGCCATTTAACATCAGGTCGCAGAGTGACTAAAAAATTTTTGTTATCCGTAGTTTCAATTTTCTCAGCTAAATCACCAATTAAGCGACCATCGGGGTCATATTTAAATAAGCTGGAAAAAATGAGTTGAGATAAATCTTGGTCAACTGGACGAGCGGGGCTATAGAGAGGATTAATGTTACGCGGATAACCAATTACACCCTCATAATAAACGCCGCCGGCCACCGGCTCTAAAGTGGTGTTCTCCCGCCAAAGATAAAAGGCTAGATAAGTTAGGCCTAGAACAACAAAAACCAGGGCCCCGCGAATTAACCAACTCTCTTTAGGGGTTAGTGTTTTCTTAAGATGCTTCATCTGCTCACTAGTCGGAATCTTAGAAGTGGCTAGAGAATAAACCAAATCCTTATCGGCCTGCTCTTTAGATAAACGCAAACCGCGCTTAGCCTTTAAGCGTTTAGATTTAAAAATTTTAGTGAAGCGGTGTTTGGTTTTTCCCCAGGCAGCCGCTAATCTTTTTTTAGCTTTACGAGTTTTCACGAGAACCGGATTAGAGAATAATGCCGAGCACGGAAACAATAAGGAAAAATACCGCCAAAACAATAGTGGCGATAAAGAGTTTTTTTTCTAAACCGCGCTTGGTTAAATAAACACCGCCCGAACCACCAAAGGTTGAGCCGAGACCAGTGCCCCGATTTTGCAATAAAACCACCAAAATCAAGAGCAGGGAAATGACTAATTGGGCTATTTTAATCCAAGTCATAATTTATTTTTTTACTTCCGCAACAATCTTTTCTAGCACTGGTTTATTGTTGACCGCCAATTCAGACAAGACCTTGCGGTTAAGATCAATATTTTTCGCTTTTAAGGCTCCCATGAATCGAGAATAAGACCAGCCTTGCTCGCGAACAAAAGCACTAATTTTAATTTGCCACAAAGCCCGACGATCACGTTTTTTCTTGCGACGATCAACATAAGCATGCGCCCCAGCCAGGGTGCGTGCTGTTTGAGCAAGCTTGATTAAATTTTTACGACCCCATTTATAGCCTTTGGTATCGGCTAAAATATTTTTTCGTCGTTTAACATGAGAGACTCCTCTTTTTACTCTAGGCATACAATGTCAACTTTATTCTTTTAATTATTTAAATTGCGCTAAAGTTTTGACAGTTTTCGTCAAAGAATCTGTTAGCGTGATATCATTTCGCTTATTCCGGGTAGTTTTCCCCGATTCACGAAAATTATTATGCGCTTGTCCGGTTTTCCGTTTCAGCACTTTTTTTCCGCCCGTTGCCTTAAAGCGTTTGGACGTAGCTTGATGGGTTTTTATTTTTGGCATATTTCAAGAAAAAAACAGGTCTAAACCTGATTTAAGGGCTAAGATGGTTTTTTGTTTACCAGTATCATACTAAACCGACCCCCCTGTTTTGTCAATGGTTGTTCAGCCTCAACGATTAAGCCTTCAATCGTCTGAAGTTTTGCTAAAAAATCATTCATAATTGCAGCCGCTTTCTGTGGATACTGCCTTTCCCGACCCTTGAGTGGTAATTCAATTTTAATCTTATCCCCCTTACTTAAAAATTTAATTGACTGGTTTAAACGCAGCTCTAAATCATGGTCACTAATTCTAAAAGAGAGGCGAATTGCCTTAACATCAACTTTCTTTTGTTGCATCTTCTGTTTATGAGCTTTTTTGTCGCGCTCATACTTGAGTTGTCCTAAATCAACAATTTTAGCAACTGGAGGCTTGGCTTTGGGATTAACTTCAACTAAATCCAAATCCACCTCTTTAGCCATTTCTAGAGCCGCTTTAGTATCCATTACCCCCAACTGCTCACCAGTTTCATCAATTAAAAAAACTTGCTCCGAAAGAATTTTCTCGTTAGCTTTGAATAAAATAACCTCTTTTGCTTCAGTGCGGTGAAATTTAATGCGCATGATTTTTACTAATAAATAATTTTTAGTCCTTTCTTTATAGCTAGAAAACCGTAGAAAGTCAAGAAAAAAACTTTTTTTAACCGATGAATAACCAAAAAAGGAGCGGGTAAAGGGAATCGAACCCTCCTCTCAACCTTGGGAAGGTTGCATAATAACCACTATACGATACCCGCCTAATACCACCATTTTAACCCGATTAGATAAATTATCCAAATATGCAAAGGGTAAAATAGATAAAAAAAGTGCTTTAACGCTGGAGCACTCTGTCCGCGCTGTCCGTTATAAAGCCACAATAGAGGTAAGGAGAAAATCATTAACCACTGATAATTAGCACTCCCGGAAACGCCAATTTCCCAAAAAATAATTTGCCAGACAAAAGCCCAAGAAATAAAAATCGGAAACAACACTGACCAACGCTGACGGGCAAAATAAAAAATTAAGGTAACGCCAAGCAGCAGCCAAGACCCTTCAACAAAGAGAAACAAAGAAATAATCAACGGTAAAGACAGAAGGGCTAATAAATTAAACTTATTTTCTTTTAGGGTTTCAAAGGTAATCATCAGTGCCACCGACAGTGCCAAGGGCCAGAAAATATTAATATTAATTAGAACTGGCGCTGGCAAAAAATGGTTAAGCAGGCCACTGCCAAGAGCCATTACTACCCCTCCAAGAGTTAAACGCCCTAAATAACGCCAGCGGTTACGGGTGTGCCAAAAACCCTCCACAACCAAAAAGAAAAAAATTGGCGCTACTATCCTCCCTAAATAACTAAACCAATCAGGGGTGCCCGCCCAAAAATACCGCAAATGATCTAAGACCATTAAACCAGCCGCTAAAAATTTTAATTGAGTAGCGTTAAGAAGTTTTTTCATAAAAAACAGAGCCAACCTGGGGGCCCTGTAAGTGAGCGGGTAACGAGAATCGAACTCGTCTCTCGACCTTGGCAAG
>CAZERN010000029.1:0-6164 GCA_964514675.1 uncultured Gammaproteobacteria bacterium
TTAACTGTAGTTGCCCCCCTTTGCCAGTGCTTTTAATCTCCTCAATTTCCCCAGCCAAAGGCACTGTCTCTCGGAAGAAATAAGACTCTTTTAAGACGCTCCAGATGCAGGTGCCGCCAGTGCCGCAGGCGGCTCCAGAGACCGAGCAAGGACTATTGTCAGTACTACAGACTAAATTACCTGAGCTTCCCAAAATAAGAGCTGGATCAATTACTAAAGGTAAGTCATCAGCTGTGCCCGGCTCACCAGCATCACGACAATAGTAAAACTTATAATTATAGTCTAAGCACCCAGGGACAACCTGACCGTCACGATCGCGACAACTGTCATACCAGGGCTGCCACAAACCGTTTCTAACACTAGGCCAAGGGTTAGCACAGAGGAAAACTTGAATATCAGCAGTGTCATCAAAGCCATTGCCGGTAAAGAAGATGTTGTCACTAGCACTATCCATATCAACCATCGCATTAATTTTTGTGCTATCGTCGGTGACTCCAGAAATACTGCGAACCACCTGCTGATTAACCGGTAGGCCACTTAAAGGAACGGTTTCAACTACCGACTTATTTGCAACTGACCAACGCCAATCCCAATCATACCCAACAACTGGTTGCAAGATCTGCCCATCCTTACTGTAAGCATTAACATAGAAAGCTCGATCATTATCAGCTATCGTATCAAAACTAAAACTCTCTGGATTGTCATCAGTCGTGTCGTTATCAGGATTATTTAAAAGAATATTTTCTGGATTTATATTTACAGAATCAATTTCGCACAAACCATTCTGCTGAACCTTATCGTCTAGAGTTTCAAAGCTACTTAAATAAACATTATTAAAATCACGAACATTAAAAGTAACGGCTTCGCCAGTTTTCATGCCAACACTATAAATATTTAAGACGCCACTATTACTATCAGAACTCTCATCGCCTTTAATTAAAACAAAATAACGAGTGTTAGCAGCGAGTAACTCTTGAGGGTGTAAAAATAAGGTTGTAGCTGGCTGGTTATTATAATAAGAGGGGGTAAAAATTAACTCGACCGGCTTAGAACAATACAACTTCCCAGAAACCGGCAAGGCTGCTAAGGCCGACGAAGAAGGATTTAACCAGCCCTTAACTTTACCTATTAACTTGGCAAAAAATGAACGCTCATCAGGGCCCCCATCGGCAATTAATGTACCAGCAGGACAAGCGCCATTGCCATAATCTTTTTCTTCAATCAACAAAACGTTAGAAGCTAAAGTGCTTAATTGCATGGTTTCGTTAAACTCAATTCTAATTTGAGCATTACGACAAACGCCGTCTTGATTATTATGAGGCAAGACACTGACAACCTGGGGTCGAGAATGGCAACAAGTGTCTTTACCACAACCAACATCGCCACCACAATCTTCATCGGCGCTGCAACCACAGAATAAACCACGGTCACCACCAGTACAATTTCCTTTATCAGCCAAACAGACTAATTTATCATTTAATTTATCACCTGGAGTACAACAGCAAAAACCGCACTCCTCTGTACCGAGACATTCATAGGGCGACTGACAAACACTGGTATCACAAGCTGTTAAAGTATCCGATTTGCAAGAATTACCAGGTTGATTTGGCCCCTTAGAACACTCTACTCGACATTCAGACAGGCCCAGATATTGGCCATTAATAGTGGCCCCATCTTCAGCGCAAACTTTATTTGTCACAAAAGAAGACTCGCCTGTTTCAGGGTCAACACTTTCCTCAACTTCAGTTTCACAATTATAATAAGCGCAATAATTAATGCCATCAACAGCAATAATTTTATCGGTGCCATTAGTACACTTATTATTTTTGGCGTCAAAACAACAAGCGTCATAACGAGAACATTCCGCCTCAGTGGTGGCCAAATCGCAAACAGTTCTTGGGTCCTCTGGACAAGTACTCTGACAAACATCTAATTTTTTAAATCTTCCAGTTGGTGACGCTGCTTCATTACAAACAGTTTTATCATCAACATCGCAATCGTAATAAGCACAGCGCCCATCGGGCAACTTTGTACCATCGCCACCCTGACAAACCTGCTTAACCTGATCAAAACAACATTGAGAGCTGTGTTCCGAACAACCAGCCTCATCTAGAGCTCCACAATCAACGCAGACTCCCTCCGGCTTAGTGATGTCGCAGAATTTCCCGCTCGTTGATAAACAATTACAAGCTGCATCACGCTCCGCGGCCGTGTTCCCAGCGGCAGTACAACCAGAACAAAAACCAAAACCGGTACCGTCATCGCTTTGATCGGAACCGCAAGTGCCGCCGCACTTTAAAGGAGCACAACAATCACGAGCATCCTGGCCAATCTCGCAACAACAATCACAAGAAGCGGCAGCTGGACTTAAACAAGCTAACTGTCCGGGTTGCTGAGAATTAAAGCCACAATAAGAAGCAGTGCCCTCACAAATTTTAGTTGATTCGCAAATACCTAAATCGTTAGACTGATAATCATTAGAAACACATTTAAAGCCTGTTCCGCAAGCATCGCAGCTTACCGGCGCATTTCCAATACAATAATTATTGCCGATTGCTTGCCAACCGTCCGGACAAGAGGTCTCTACTTTTAAATGTTTAACTAAAGAAGTTTGACCGTCAGAGTTTATATAAGGACGGCAAGAAGTAGTGCCGCTATATTCCTTATCTCCTAAATAATAAGCAAAACTTTGTTCTAATAAACAAGTACCAGCCCGGCAAGTGTCATTCGCTTGATTATATAAACAATCATTATCTTGACAATAAGTTAGTGCTCCGCAAGGCTTTAAATCCGCGCCACAAATTTGCCCCGCCTGTGGAATGGAGCCATCAAAAGGAGAACATTTACCCGGTGAATTTGGACAAAATTGCCCAGTCTGGCAAGCCCCAAAAGCAGAAGCTAGCCCCTGGCAATCAGCATAATCATTGTCATCGCTGTCGCCATTTGAAGAGCTGGTATCAAATCGTGTCTCATAAACTGAATTCGGGACTTCAAAATAACAAGAAAGTAAATCCGCTTCACAAGAACCCGACTTATAAGTTCCCGTCGGACAGCAAATTGGCGAAGTGGCCGTACATTCATCATTAGAGGCACAACTACCAACAATAAAATTAAGCTCATTGCCCCATTCACTATTTTTCAAAACTCTAACGGGGCCGGTAATTGCTGGCGTCCCGTTAGTACTTACCGGGACGGTTGTAGTAATTTTATCAGCCTGATTATCCCTTTCAACTGTTGCTGAGGTATTAATCCCTCGGTTGAAAACAACCGTTGCCTTAGTTCCGGGAGCACCAAAATATTCACCCCACAAAGAAACAGTATCCCCAATTTGACCACGGACAGGATTAATTTTGCAAATACTCGTCTTTAGAGACTGACTAGGGTCAAAACGGAAAGAATTATTGGGAGCCAATAAATCAGAGTTGATTATTGTCTCGCCTAGATTAATTTTAATTTGATGATTACCAACACTTAGGCCCTCGGGAATCTTTACAATAATTTGATTATCACTCCAAACAGCACTCGTACAAACTTCGGGAAAATTATAAGAAACCTCTTGGTCGCCGATAAAGACTTGACGACTGCCGCGTAAATTACCAAAACCGCCACCAGTAATAGTTAGGTATTGTCCTGCCGGACCAGATGCTGGCGAAAACCCAGAAATATAAGGTCCAGCCTCTGGGTCTTTATTTTTTATAAACTTCAAAGCATTACTTTTTTGATTAATGCCCTCTAAAGTCCGTTCTACAAAAGTGCTCGTCTGCCCCGCATCGATATTAGGAGCTAGAGTCTGGCCGGATAAATTATCAGCCGAGAAAGAAGAATTAATTCCTCGGTAAGCATTATTATATTTACCAAAATAAGCAACCGCATTTTTCAAATTAACACCCTGGTAAGAAACCCGGTCACCCAATTGCCCTTCTTCTGGGCTAATCTGACAAAGACCGGGACGATAAATATTGTTACGGATAAAATCTGGGATTTTTGGGCCGAGACCATCGTTAGTAGCATCAAAATTATCATCACCTAAGCCCTCCCGTTCAATTTTTATAGGCCCAGAAACCGCTCCCGAAGGTATCGCTACTGTAACCTGCCTGTCTGTCCAATAACTAACACAATTTGGATTTAAAACACTGGGGAGGTTAGCTGCTTGCGTTTGAGCAGCATTACCCCCTAAAAAAGAGACTCGACCATTAGTTAAATTTTTAACTACTGAAAAATCGTCAATAAAAAAGTTTGTTCCAGCAGCACTCGTCCGGTTATAGCCAATACTTAAACCTAACTTAAGTAGTTCGTTGCCGCTACTTGCCAGCCAGGAGGCCATTTCAGGAGTATATTGAAAAGTGTAAGAATAAAGGGTCCAATCACTCGTTAACCCAGAGGAAATTGCCGGCAAATTCAAAGGTTGATAACATTTTTTTTGCTGAGGAGAATTAAAACAGCAGTTATTGGGTTGTTCGGAACAAGTTTGACCATAATCTGGATTGCAAGGATCTTCGCCGGCGCTAGGTGGCGGAACAACCTTAGCCCCATCCCAAGCATAGCCCACCTTTAAAGCCCCTGGGCTATCATAGCCAAGGCACTGACTCGCCCAACTTGCCGAAGCAGAGATTGTCAGATTAATTGCGGCCTCGTTGCGACCCTGATAGTAAAACTGAATCGAATAAGTGTCTCCAACCCTAAGATCAAGGGGAGCTAAATCGTAGGTTAGCTCGGCCCACATGACTCGATTAGTGTTACCCCAAACTAAATTTTCACCTTCACGATAAATTGCCGGAGCCTGAGAATGGTTTTCATCAGCCTGATTGAAACTACAAGTGCGATTAAACTCATTCCAGGTGCAAGTATTTAAATCCGTACAAATTTGTCGGTTGCAAATACCCGGATAAGGCAAGTTTGGCTCCTGTTTTATTTTTAAACTTTGAGCACCAGAACGAGCAGCCTCTCGACTGATTCCCACCTGAGATTTTTCCTGATCCCTCACCGCCCAAGAAGCCGGAACCTCGCCCTGACTATTAGACTCAAAATCAATGGTTACTAAAGAGTTTTGAGAGATATCAACAATGGAGCCAAAATTATAACCATAAAGAGTTAGAAAATTATTAGCCGCCCCATTAGGAGAAGTTAAATCACATTGTCCGCCAGATAAACAGTCGGTGTCATAATTGCAACCCCGATCCTTATCGTTAGTGCAAAAACCGCCAACTGGATTAATGGCTGTAATTACCGGCGGCCCCTCACAAAGACAGTTTTCCGCATTACATTTTAAATAAGGACCACACAAACTATCAGAAGGAGCACAGAGCCCGCTTCCGCTTTTATCAGTATTACAAGCCTCACCTAAAGAAGCTCGCGGTTCACACTTACAGCTAGTTTCGTTACACAAATAATCAGGGCCACAAAGGCCACTATCGGCCTGACAACCACTTACTTGCGACTTGCCATCACAAGAAACAGGCTCGCCGCCGCTACCAGGATCACAGAAAGAGCCCAAGCAAGGGCCCCAAACTCCATTATTACAAACCTGTTCCCCGCCACAACCACAAGAAACAACACTGCCATTAGTACAGCCATCAGAACCCGAACCACCATTAAAAACATCTCCCGATAAACGATTTAAAACAAAATAAGCAATTCCCCAGGAAGATAAAATTATTATTAAACCGATGATTGAATTTTTTAAAATTTTCTTGGCTCGATCAATTTTTTCTTGACTACCGGCCGCAGTCATCCAAATAAACCCTCCCCACAAAATAATAATTAAAGCAATGATTCCTAAAACTCCTAAAAAGATATTAATCACTTTAACAGCCGTTTGAATGGGGCTTTGATTGTCCAGAGCAATCGTTTGCCCAACTTCTTCTAAGCCAACATTAACAGTTGCTGTTGCCGTTGACATCAAGCTGCTGCCTAAAATTACTAGAGCCAGTAATAAAAATAATTTTTTTCCCAAGTAGCGCATAAAAAGATTATTAACGAATACAGTTTCCCGAAGCATCTAACATGTTAGTTTCACTGCCAAAGCAACAAGAAGGATTTTCCTCTGTTAAGCTAAGGCAGGCCGGACCAACACTAGGTTTAAAACAATTTTGATAAATATTTTTTACCCCTGACCCAATCTGCGTAATATAAGTAACCGCTTCAAAAAAATCAGTATGCTCAAT
>CAZERN010000030.1:0-5628 GCA_964514675.1 uncultured Gammaproteobacteria bacterium
ACTTTCTTTATCCCGTAATTGCTTTTTCCATTGCCCAGGGGCTGAAATTTTTTCTGAAAGCTCGCCGCCGCGGCCGCCTTTGCTGGCGAGATGTTTTTGCCTATTCCGATATGCCTTCAGGACACACCGCCACAGTCATCTCTTTATTGATGATTGTTTATTTAAAGCTTGGGCTAAACTCCATAGAATTCGCCCTGGCTTTGGTTTTCGCTGCTATTGTTATTACTGATGCAATTGGTCTGCGGAACTATCTCGGCTCTCATGGCCAAGCTCTAAATAAATTAGTCGGCGATTTAGATAACGATGATGTTTTAGAAAGCCATTACCCTGAACAATTAGAACGCATCGGCCACACTCCTCTACAAGTCTTTATTGGTGCCGTCATTGGCATCTTGGTAGCAATTACTGGCTATCTTTGGTTTTAAAAAAAGAAAGCCCGTCGCTTTAGCGACGGGCTTTTTCTTAAAGCAATTTTTTACCCGGAAAATCGCCGGGTATTTTTATATTTAAAAGGCTTAAAATTGTCGGCGCAACAGCACTTAAATCAGTTGACGGCGAAAGCAGGCTTAAATCTTCTGAAAGTACATCCGAACCAATGGTTTGACCGGTGTGAGCCTGACTAATAATTAAAAAAGGGACTGGGTTACTAGTAATACTTGTTTGCGCTAGCCCTGAAGAGGGATTAAGCAAGGCTTCAGCGCGACCATAAGCAGAAGTTAAAATCAAAGTACCTCGGTATTTAAAAAGAGTATCGCTAATTTTTTGCAACCACAAATCAAAGGTTTCTAAAGTCTCTTTGGTTTTTTCTAAATTGCCACTCGCGGCGGCTAAATCAAGATTACTTAAACTAAGAATAATAAAATTGTCTTCTCCTTTTTTTATGGCACTAATTAATTTTTTAACTAAAATCTGACCAGCCTGTTCAAAATCTTCTTGACGCTCACCAGCTGAAGAAGAGACAACTTCGCGACTCTCTCCCGTTATTAACTCTGACCGGCCGTTTAAAAAATAGGCCTCTAGAAATGGGGTTGCTTCGCTCTCACTTAAGCGCCGCTGCTTTAGACCCGCTTTAGAAATTAAAGTTGTTAGTTGCCCCTCAGCTCCCAAAATTCGATAACGCTCGCCCGGCTCTCCAGAAGCGGACAGAATGGTGACTGGATAATTATCTAAAAATTGATTTAAATTTTTTAAATTCAAATCAGTAAAAGCATTGCCATCACTTAAAGGGGCCACCCCCCAAGAATCAAGAAATAACAAAACTACCGGTCCGTTTATCTCTTCCGGTTCTAAATCTAAAGAAATTAAGGAATCAGAATCAGTCATAGAGAATCTTTAAGCTTTTAACTTAAGATTAGCTTCAATCATTAATAAACGGTTCCACTTACTTACCCGTTCACCACGCGCAGGCGCTCCTGCCTTTAAGTAGTCGGCGCCCCCGGCAACAGCCAAATCAACCAAAGAATCATCATTAGTTTCCCCCCGGCGCTGACTTAGGATAACTCGGTAATTGTGACTCTTAGCTAGCTTAAGGCAATCAATTGTTTCTGTCAAAGTGCCAACCTGAGCGGGAACAATCACAATTGCGTTAGCAAGATGATCTTTTAGGGCGCCCCGTAAACGCTTGGTGCTAGTAGCAAAAAAGTCATTACCAACTATAAGCGTCTCCTTTCCTAGTTCTCTGGTAATCTGTTTCCAGCCATCAAAATCTGAGGCGGCCACCGGATCCTCTAAATAAACAATCGGAAAGCGCTTTAGCCAGTCGTGGTATAGGCCAACCAAGTTAGTGCTGCTTAAATAATCACCCCCTAAAGAAAAAATATATTTTTGATTGTCCTCATCAAAGAGCGAACCAGAACCAATATCTATCCCTAAACGAAATTCATTTTCATAACCAGCCGCCAAAGCGGCCGCACTAATAAGTTCCAAGGCTTGAATGCTAGAATCTAAATCCGGAGCATAGCCACCCTGCGAGCCAATATCAACATCATAGCCCGCTTCGTCTAAAATCTGTCCCAGGCGATGATAGGTTTCCGCACTCGCCCGAATCATTTCCGCTAGTGGCCGAGAGCTTTTTTGAAAACGAGCAGCACTCGGAGAAAAGGTTAACAAATACTCTTGAAAATCTAAGTTGGTGTCGGCGAAACCACCACCATTAAACATTGTCATCAGTGGAGTCGGCAGAGCCATTTTAGTATCACTAAAATAGGTTTCATGTAAATAATCATAAAGCTCTTGGCCTTGGGCTAGAGCAGCCGCCTTGGCAACTGCCAAAGAAACTGCCAAAAGAGCTGGCGCTCCAATTTTTTCTTTTTGCTCAGTGCCATCTAAATCGATTAACAGCTGATCAATTTTTTCTTGTTTTAAAGGAGATAGACCAACCAAAGACGGAGCTACTTTTTCATTAACCGCTTGAACGGCCAGACAAACACCGCGTCCAAAATAGCGCTGCGAGTCACCGTCTCTTTTTTCGGCCGCCTCATAAGGATTGTGCAAGGAGCTCGTCGGCGCAGCAGCTACAGCTGTCTGGCCAGTATTTAAGGTAATTGCCACCTCGACAGTCGGCCAACCGTTACTATCTAAAATTTCTCGAGCCAAGACTGTTTTAATTTTAGTAATCATATAATTATTCTAAAGAAATTAATTTTAAAAATTCACTTTCATTTAAAATGGCTACTCCTAAATTTTCAGCCTGTTTTAGTTTACTGCCTGGATCAGCGCCAACCACCAGATAGTTAGTCCCCTTAACAAGATGGTCTTTAACTACTCCGCCCTGCTCTTGAATAATTTTTTTAGCCGCGGAGCGAGAAAGCTTTTCTAAACTACCAGTTAGCACAAAAACTTGTCCTTGAAGTGGGCCGACAGCGGATTGCCCGCTTAGGCTTAAACGCAAACCATGAGTCGTTAACTTTTCCATCAAAACAGCCGTCTCTTTATTTTGCCAATAATCGATTAAAGACTGCGAGACAATCGGGCCAACATCAGACAAGCTCGCCCATTCTTCTATTGAAATTTCTTTTAATTTTTCTTGAAGCTCTAAGGGGGTAATTTTTGACTGAGAAGATTTAAGGGCAATTTCTTGAGCAATCGCCGCCGCTGATTCTAAACCAATATGGCGAATCCCTAAAGAGTAAATAAAACGTGTCAAGGATAAATCGCGCCGAGCAGCAATCGCCGTAACTAAATTATCAGCTTTTTTTTCTTTAAAGCCAGGCAAACTGAGCAAGGCCGGTTTATCTAAAACATACAAATCACTAATATCCTCAATTAAACCAGCTAGTAGCAATTGGGCTGATAACTTCTTCCCCAAACCAACAACCTCAGCCGCTTCTCGAGAGGCAAAGTGAATTACTTGGTGAAGAGCCCGCGCCAAGCATTTATCATTAGTACAACGCAAAGCGACCTCACCGTCGCGTCGGCTAATAGGACCATGACAACGAGGGCAAGCCGTGGGTGGATAAATTTCTTTCTCTTTGCCCTGGCGCAAACGAGGTAAAACTTGAATTACTTTAGGAATAACATCACCCGCTCTCTCTATTACGACCGTGTCACCAATTTTTAAATCCAAACGTAAAATCTCATCAAAATTATGTAAGGTCGCCCGACTAACAATAACGCCGGCAACATTTACTGGATCTAAATGAGCAACGGGAGTGAGAGCACCAGTGCGGCCCACCTGCCAGCTCACTTCAAGAACCTGAGTAGTTACTTGCTCAGCCGGAAACTTAAAAGCCATCATATAACGAGGGGCCTTACCGACCACACCCAATTTGTCCCACAAACTTAAATCATTAAACTTAATTACCGCCCCATCAATCTGATAAGGCAGGCGGCGGCGTTTTTCAGAAATCTTATCATAATGACTAAAAACTTCTTGAAGTCCAAAACACTGCTTATTATCAACTGGCGTTTTAAAACCTAATAAATTAACCAGTTTATCAGACTGGACTCGAGTTTTTAAAACTTCCCCGCGTTTAGACTCGGTTAGTAGAAGATCATAAGCATAAAAAACCAAGTGACGAGAAGCAGTAATTTTAGAATCTAGTTGCCGTAAAGAGCCGGCAACGGCGTTGCGCGGATTAGCGAGAAGAGGTTTTCCGGCGGCCGCATAAGCTTGATTTAATTTGGTAAAAGTTTTTGTTTCCATAATTGCCTCGCCCCGCACTTCTAAATCTTTCAAAAGCATATTGGCCCCTTTCTTGAGGCCTAAAGATTTTAAATCCTCAGCGCTTAAATCGCGCAACTTTAGAGGAATACTCTCAATTGTCCGCACATTAGCCGTGACATCTTCACCAACCTGGCCATCCCCTCGCGTCGCCGCCTGGACTAACAGACCATCCTGATAACGTAAAGATACCGCCAAGCCATCAAGCTTTACTTCAACATAATAATCCTCAGATAATGGCTGCCCAAAAAAACGTTGATTACGCTCCTCCCAGGCCAAAACATCATCTCTAGAAAAAGAATCATGAAGAGAAATCATTGGTTGGCGATGAGAAACTTTTTTAAATTTAGCACTGGGTTCGCCGGCAACACGCTGAGTGGGAGAGTCGGAGGTAATTAAATCGGGATACTCGTTTTCCAGACGAAAAAGCTCCATCTTTAGACTATCTAAAGCCGCCGGCGAAAGAGTTTCCCGGTCTAAAACATGATAATTATAACGATGATAATCAATTTCTTGGCGTAATTTTTTAAGGCGTAAAGCCGCTTCGTTTTTAGTCATAAACAATCTTAATTATAGCACAAAAAAACCGCCACGACAGCGGCGGTTTTTAGAACAATTGATGAATATTTATTCGGCTGGAGTTGAAGGTGTTTCCGTGCCAGTAGTTTGCTGAGCGCTGGAATTCAAAAATGAAATTACATCATTTAAGTTTTGAGTATTAGTAGCCACTGCTTGATCTAACTGAGAAATAACCAAGCTATTATTATTTAAACGAGCGTTGAATTGGAAAAAAACAACGAACAACGCCCCAATTAAGATACCGATGACAATATTAATAATGTTTTCTTTTTTCATAGTATTATTAGTTACAGTTTGGGATCGCCTTCTAGGAGTGCGAACAGCCAAACTTTTATTCTTGACTGACATTTGCCTGAGCAGCAAGGCTTTGGTTAATAAAGCTGACTAATGAATTAATTTGTGTGTTGTTCTCGACCACTGTCACACGAAGTTCGTTTAATTGCTTATCCTGACGGTAAAGCCGGTATCCAAAATAAGCGAAAATCGCTATTAGGATAACAAGAGCCAAACCAAGCCAGAGTTGATAACTGGGTTTTTTGCGCATACTTTAAAAAATTATTATTAATAAAACTATTATAGCATTTTAACGATTAGACTCCAAGTCCACAATTCGGGCCTCCAGTTGCTCAATTTGTTGCTGTTGCGCCTTAACGGCTTCAATTAAAGGAGCCACTAAATTACCATATTCAACCGCTTTATAATCACCGTTACTACTTACTAACTCAGGAAAAACCTTCTCTACCTCTTGAGCAATTAAACCAAAACTAGGCTCTTTCGAGTCTTTCCAATTAAAGCTTACGCCGCGAAGAGAAATGATTTTTTCTAAAGGATTTTTAATTGTTTTAATATTCGTTTTTAGCTTAGCGTCGGAGCTATAATAATATGAA
>CAZERN010000031.1:0-5444 GCA_964514675.1 uncultured Gammaproteobacteria bacterium
GTTCTTGTTGCCAGCCAAGATGTGGCATTAATATTTGCGGCGACGACGGTTGCGGGGGCACGTGTGGAGCTTGTAATGGTGGCGAAACTTGTATTGCTGGTGCTTGTTGTACTTTAACGGCTAATATTGGCGCCTGTTCTGATAGAGATATCTATACTTATTTTAACGGTTCGTTTAAATGGCAAGTGGTTGATAAAAGTTCAGATCCGAAATCACCTTTGCTGACCAGTACGGTTCCTCTTCGTCTTGGAAAAAATTATTTTCAGATTAAAGTTTTTGACAATGGTCATATTTGGCCTTTTCACGGGGGGAATCGTTTTTCTTTATCAGCAAATATAACTTTTTCTGGTTGTCGAGTATCAACTGGAAAAGTACCTACTTATTCTGTGTCTACTGGTAGTCTTAGTAATTGGCGCTGCACAGGAGCTAGTAATAGTATTTGGAATACTAGCGTTTCTTCAGTAAATTATAATCCTTGGCCAACTGCCATGGCTTCCCCAGAGCCTAATGGTAATAGCGACTTCTGCAGTGGAAATAGTAGTTACAAACAAAGTTATAACCAAATTTGGGCTAGAGATGCTGGTACCAGTAAAAAGAAGGATAAAACAATTTATTGTATTCATTCTTTTGATTTAGCTGAAGTTGTTGCTCAAAAGAAAGCGGCTATCACTTATTGTGGCGATGGTACTTGTAATTCTGGAGAAACCAATTCCAGCTGTCCTGCCGACTGCAAACAATCGAATATTCCCTTGCCTAAGCTTCCGGGTGAACCTTGTGGTGATTGTCAGCCCGGCAAGCTTTGCGCCCCTTGTTTAAGTGTTGAGTAAATTAAATAAAATATATGTCGATAACAGAGCTTAAAAATAAAAAGAAAATTATTATTACTTTTTTCAGTCTTGTCATTCTTGTTTTGATTACCGTTATTTTTGTTTCAAATTGGCTAGAGAAAAGAAATAATGCTTCTTTACTCCCTGGGGAGATTTATCAGTCCCGGCCCATGACGCAAGATGAAAAATTGAGATATCAAATTAATCCAGAAAGTGAAGTTGAGGTTGTCAAAGATAGCGAAGGAGATTTTATTTATCAAATAAAAAAATAGTTTTTATGTTTAATGATTTAAAACCAACAAGTCCTTCGGTTAATGAAAATAATCCCCAAGTGGATGATATTTTCGCTGATACTGATAAGGCAAATTCTCAAGCGGCAGGAGCCCCGGTGACTGCTCCTGATAATTCCGGTCAGCAATTTTCTGGATATTATGCTAATCAAGCAGCCGCTCCTAGCCAAGACGCTGACGCTCAATTAGCGAGTTTAGACAAAAGCTTCTCTGAGGCGGAAGATGCTAAGGGTTCAAAAAAAGTTATTAAATTAGTGTTGGCTGGAGTAATTTTTGTTTTACTTATTGTTTTAGGCTACATTATTTATCTTAAATTGATTGCCCCCAAGTCTGAGCCGGTCGTACCAGCGCCGATTAATACTTCTTTAGAAAACTCTGAAATAATTCCAGTTATTACCCCAGAAACAGGGGCGGTTACTGGAGACCTTCAGGATGAAGAAAATATTCCGGCGGTTAATCCGGCGGTTAGTGATGAATTAGATTTAATTCCGTCGGTCCCCTTAGGAACAACCACTCCGCCAGTAGCTAATATTGATAGTGATGGTGATGGATTGTCTGATGAGCAGGAAATGATTTTAGGAACAAATCTCTTAAGTCCTGATAGCGACGATGATGGTTTAACGGATTATCAGGAGGTTAGTATTTATTTAACAAACCCTTTAAATCCTGATAGTGATGGTGACGGCTTGTCTGATTATGAAGAGATTAATATTTATAATACTGATCCCTTAAATTCCGATAGTGATAACGATGGTTATAGTGATAAAACAGAAATCGACGGGGGCTATAATCCTAATGGTGTTGGCAAATTATCAGAATAATTATGTTTAAAAATTCCAATAAAAAAACAAGTAACATCAGTTTGGAAAAAAAAGAGGGCGGGATGTCTGAAGAAGAATTAAAGAAAAAAGTTGACCAAGATTTTATTACCCATAATATGCCCGCTTGGGGGCGTTTCTCGGGGCAAACTTATTCCTCTAAAAATGGTGGCGAAGCAAAAGCGGTAATGTCCTCAGGAGGGGCTAAAAAAACTGGACTCGGTTTAATGATTGTAGGAGGAGTGTTGTTGGTGGCTGCTTTAGTGGCTGCTTATTGGTTTTTAATTAAACCCATTTTAGATAAGCCGGCCGTAGTTGTTCCGCCGGTGGTAGAAAATGTACCTGAGATTGACTTAGAGCCAACTCCAACAACAAGCGAGTCTATTTCTGGCAATCTTAATGATGGCTTGGCTACAAATAGTGATGACATTTTAGCTTCAACAACAGATTCTTTTGCCACTTCAACGGCTACTTCATCTGAAGTTATTGCTGAAGATAAACCGGTAATTAGTTCGCCTTTACCAGAATCTTTAGATTCTGATAATGATGGCCTATCTGATGCTGAGGAGCGCGTGCTGGGGACTGACCCAGAGAATGTGGATACAGACAATGATGGATATTCTGATTACCAAGAGCTTTTGTCTGGTTATGACCCTCTTGTTCCTCAAGAGAAGATGGGGGCAGGCTCAACCTTGAAGGTTAATACTCTTGATGGGCAGGCGCGTGTTCTTTATCCGGCTGATTGGGAGTTAATGGAAAGCCCTTCTAGCTATACCGTTGTTTTCTCTGATAGCGATCAGGCCTTTATTCAAGCAAATTATCAAAACAATGAAGGCTCTTTAAGCGCTGGGGCGTGGCTGGCTAATGAAATTCCCGGAGCAGTTGCTAAAGAATTTATTTCTGGGGAAGACTGGACAGGGTTTATTCTAGAAGACGGTTTAACTGCTTATGTATTTAGTCAAGATGATAAAAGAGTTTACAATTTCACCTGTCTGCCGTTAGCTCCTAACACTGACAGCCCCTCGGTTTTTGCATTAATGCTTAAGACCTTAATAGTTTATTAGGGTTATAATAAGAAAAGGCCTCCACTAAGTGGAGGCCTTTTTTAGTTGGTGAAAGTTATTTTTTGAGAACCAAATCAATTAAACCATACTTTTTTGCTTCTTCTGCGCTCATCCAATTATCACGGTCAGAGTCTTTTTCGATTTCTTCTTTTTTGCGGTTGCTGTGCTTAGCTAATAATTGGTTAAGTTTATCTTTCATCTTTAAAATATGTTCTGCTTGAATTTTGATATCTGAAGCTTGCCCTTCAGCGCCACCCATTACTTGGTGAATCATAATTTCACTGTTAGGGAGGGCCATTCTCTTGCCCGGCGCTCCGGCTGCCAATAGAACTGAAGCCATGGAGGCGGCCATGCCTACGCAAATTGTGGAAATTGGCGCTTTAATATATTGCATGGTGTCATAAATAGCTAAACCAGCCGGGACTGAGCCTCCGGGGGAATTGATATAAAATTTAATATCTTTATCTTTATCTTCAGCGTCTAGAAATAAAAGTTGAGCAATTATATTGTTAGCAATATGATTGTCAATTCCTTCTCCTAAAAAAACAATCCGATCTTTTAGTAAGCGAGAATAAATATCATAAGCTCGTTCTAGGTGCCCCTCTTTTTCAATAACAGTTGGGATTAAAGCCATATTTTTTTGAAAATTAAAATAATTCATGCTTATTATAAAAGATTATGCCTATTTTGTAAAGAATGGAACTCTTTTAAGTATTGATTTTTTAATCGTTTTATTCTAAGCTAATAAAATAAAACAGGGCTGATTAGCTGTTTTGCTTTTTAATTATCAATTTCCTATGAAAACGCAGACAAACAAGTGGTTATCCTCTAAAAAGAATAAACTATACCTTTCTTTGGTTTTAGTTTTAATCTTTGTGTCAACTTCCTTTTTGGTTGTTGCTGGTGGTTTCTATAATCAATTTACTGACTACTTATCAGAAAAAACTAATAATACGGTTGTTTTGCCAAAAGGACCGGAGTCACGTTTTGTTTTAGGTTTGGATTTGCAAGGCGGCACACAGTTAACTTATGAAGCGGATGTCTCTGGGATTCCAGAAGCGGAGCGTACTTCTTCTTTAGAGGGGGTGCGTGATATTATTGAACGCCGGGTTAATTCTACCGGTGTAGCTGAGCCAATTATCCAAGTTAATCGCAGCATGACTGGTGATTATCGAGTGATTGTGGAGTTAGCTGGGGTAAAAAAGGCTGATGAAGCAATAAAAATGATTGGCGAAACGCCACTACTTGAATTTCAGGAATTAAAAGATCAACAGTTAACGACCCAAGAAGTTGAAATAAATGAGGCTGGTGAAGCCGAATTGGTTTTAGACAATGGGGGTGATAATAGTTTATTAGAGCCAGAATTAATAAATACTGAATTAAGTGGCCGAAATTTGAAAAAAGCTTCTTTGCGCTTTGACCCTAATGATGGCAGCCCCATGGTTGCTTTAGAGTTTGATAGTGAAGGGGCTAAAATGTTTGAAGAAATTACGGAGCGAAACATTGGCAAAACAGTAGCTATTGTTTTGGATGGTTATGTTGTTAGTGCTCCGACTGTCAATGAAAAAATTCCTAATGGCGAAGCGGTTATTTCTGGAAGTTTTAGCATTGAGGAAGCTAAATTGTTAGTCCAACGCTTAAATACTGGCGCCTTGCCGGTGCCAATTACTTTAATTGGTCAGCAAACAGTTGAGGCCAGCTTAGGCCAAGCGTCTATCGACAATAGTTTAAAAGCGGGGCTAATTGGTTTTTTACTGGTTGCACTTTTCTTAATCCTTTATTATCGCTATCCAGGATTTTTAGCTGTTATCAGTTTAGCTATTTATATTCTAGCTGTTTTAGCTATTTTTAAAGTGATGCCTTGGTGGTTAATAGCTACTTATCTGCTAACACTGTTTTCTCTGTTTGTTGCCACTCTTAAAGATTTGAAGATTTTTGACGGCACTTTATCGGTAATTATGTTTATTGTTATTGGGGTTTTCTTGGTTTATTATGCTCAAACCCCAGTTACCTTGACTCTAGCAGGAATTACCGGCTTCATCTTGTCTATTGGCATGGCCGTTGATGCAAATATTCTAATTTTCGAGCGGCTACGAGAAGAACTTAGAGCCGGGAAGCCTTTAAAGATTGCTATCGATAACGCTTTCTACCGGGCTTGGCCATCAATCCGTGATGGTAACCTGACAACAATTTTAATCTGTTTTGTGCTTATGAGTTTTGGTACGGGCTTAGTTAAAGGTTTTGGAGCAACTTTATTTTTAGGAGTAGCAATCTCTATGCTTAGTAACATCGTGATTACCAGTATCTTAATGAAGTGGACGACCACTAAATGGTTAGAGCGCCAGTCTTGGCTTCTGGGAGTAAAAAAACAATCAGAACAGCAAGATTAATAAATATCCGTTAATTTAATATTATATGAGAAATTATAAAATTATTAAGAATCGT
>CAZERN010000032.1:0-5258 GCA_964514675.1 uncultured Gammaproteobacteria bacterium
GTGTTTACAATTTACATCCTTATTAAAGGCTTAGAATTTATCCAATTCAATTGGGTTAGTATTATTATCTTCTTGTTCTTTTTAGCTTTTGTTAGCTTCTTCAGTTTAGTGACGACCAGGGGTATTAAAGAATTAACTGTTGTCGCCCGCAAAGATAATCTTTTCACTTTTATTTTAGATTTGTTCTATACTCCAATTGTTTTAGTGGGTCGCTGGTTATCAGGCCAAGCCTCTAAGTTAAATGTCTTTGTCTTTTTGTTTGACTTTATTATTGAGGCCCCCTTTAAGGTAATTATTGAGATTTTAGAGGATTGGACTCGTTACGCCCGTGAGCGTCACGACACGATGGAATAAAAAAATTATGCTCGGCACTTTATATTTAGTAGCAACACCAATTGGTAATTTAGAAGATTTAACTTATCGGGCTCACCGAATTTTAGGGGAGGTGGATTTAGTTTTATGTGAAGATACTAGGAATACTAAAAAACTTTTAGATCACTACCAAATAAAGACGCCGACTAAATCTTTTCATCAACATTCAGACGCCCGTCGTTTTCACCAGATTTTAGGTGCTCTAGACTCCGGACAAAATTTAGCTTTAGTTTCTGATGCTGGCACGCCTGGAATATCTGATCCGGGAGCGGCTTTAGTGGCCGCTGTCAGGGAACGCTTTGGTTTGGAGGCAAAAATCTTTAGTTTACCCGGGGCGAGTGCGGTAACTGTCTCCTTGCCTTTATCCGGCTGGCCGGTAGATCGTTTTTGCTTTTTTGGTTTCTTACCTCATAAGAAAGGGCGCCAGAGCAGACTAAAAGAGCTCTTAGGGCAGCGTTATCCAGTTCTTATCTATGAATCAAAGCATCGCCTTGCTAAACTCTTAGAAGAGCTTCAAAACTTAGAAAAAGAGGCTGGGGTTGAACTAGAATTAATGATTGGTCGGGAACTGACTAAAATGTTTGAACAGACTTATTTTGGGAGACCAGAGGAGTTAGCAGCTTTACTGGCAAGCGACCCAGATATGGCTAAAGGAGAATTTGTTGTTCTTCTTCGTCAACTTAAAAAGACTACTAATAATGAGGACTAAATATGGCTGAAAAATTTTACATCACCACGACTCTCCCTTACACTAACTCCGACCCACATATTGGTTTTGCGGCGGAAATAATTAAGGCTGATGTTGTTGCTCGTTGGCAGCGTCTTTTAGGGGCGGAAGTTATTTTTAGCACTGGCACCGATGAGCATGGTTTGAAAATCTATCAACAGGCAGCCGCTGCTAATTTAAGTCCGCGCGATTATTGTACTCCTTTTGTTGAGCGCTTTAAGAAACTTCATCAGATTTTAGAAATTAGTAGCACTCACTTTATTCGGACTTCTGACGAAAATCATCTGGCTGCTGTTCAGGAGTTTTGGCGTCGCGTCCAAGCGAAAGGTGATATTTACAAAAAACGCTACCAGGTAAAATACTGTGTTGGTTGTGAGTTGGAAAAAACTGATTCCGAATTAGTTGATGGCCATTGCCCTTGGCACCCCAATAGAGAATTAGAGATAATCGATGAAGAGAATTACTTTTTTCGCTTTTCTAAATATCAACAAGCGCTTTTAGATTTTTATTCGCGGCAGCCCAATTTTGTTTTGCCCACTCATCGTCAAAAAGAAATTATCAATTTTGTTTCCGGTGGCTTAAAAGATTTTAGCATCTCTCGTTTAGCTAAAAAGTTACCCAATGGCGTGCCTGTTCCTGATGACCCTGAGCAAGTTATCTATGTTTGGTTTGATGCTTTGATTAATTATATTTCGGTCTTAGGTTGGCCAGACGAAAATAGTCTTTATCGGGATTTTTGGCCAGGGATTCAAGTTTGCGGAAAAGATAATTTACGCCAACAAACAGTAATGTGGCAGGCAATGCTTTTATCTCTAGGCTTACCACCAACTAAACAAGTAGCAGTTTTTGGTTTTTTAACCTTTAATGGTGAAAAAATATCTAAGTCTAAAGAGGGGGCAATTGACCCATTCTTACAGGTAGAAAAATATAATTCTGACGCCCTTCGTCTTTATGTTTTAAGTGATATCATGCCCTTTGAAGATGGTGATTATAATGAGGATAATTTAATTCGTCGTTATAACGCTGATCTTGCTAATGGGCTAGGGAACCTAAGTGCTCGAGTGGCAACCTTGTTGGAAAAAAATAAAATTGCTACTAACTTAAGCCCCCAAATTCCAGCCCCTTGGCATAAAGATTTTAATAAATCTTTAAATAATTTTAAGCTAAACGAGGCTTGGGAAATTTTAAGCAGGGAAGTAAGGACGGCAAATGAGAGGTTAAGCGCCACTACTCCTTGGAAATTAAGTGATCAAGAAGAAATTAAAAATATCTTAACCCCAATCGCCCAAACAATTCTGAATATTTCCTGGTATCTGCAAGTTTTTTTGCCAACGGCGGCCGAGAAATTACTGGCTCAATATGGAGCGGCCGAAATCAAAAAAGAGGAGAGTTTGTTTCCGCGCTTATAAAAGGCTTTTTCAATTTTTATAAAAAATTAATAGTTAAAAAGATATGCTTTCTTATTTAGACATCCTTTTGATAATTTTACTCGGACTATCTTTGATTGATGGTTTGCGCCGGGGGTTATGGCGGATGCTTGGGCAAATTGTCGGACTTTTCCTGGCTGTTTATATTGCCTCCCAGCGCTATTTAGATTTTTATAACTGGGCTCAAGATTGGCTTAATATCAACGAGACAACGGAAAAAATACTTTCCTTTCTGATTTTATTTTTTATTGTCTCCGCCTTGGTCGGTTTAGTCTTTTTCTTAGTTGAAAAAGTCTTTAAGTTTGTTTCGATTATTCCTTTGGGTGGATTACTGAACCGCCTTTTAGGAGCGGCTTTAGCCTTGTTTGGCTCTTCAATCCTTCTAGGCTTACTCCTTTTCTTGTTCTCCCGTTATTCTTGGGCCGCTGGCTTGGCAGGAATTCAGCTGACAAATTCCGTCTTAACACCGCCGTTAGTTAAATTAGCGACCGGAGTTTTGCCTTATTTGCCAGATGCCTTAAAAACCCTACAGTCTATCACCGGTATTTAAGATTATGAAAGTTATTCCCCTGGCAGGTTCGGAAGATTTAATTATTGAAACTTTAAAGGCCGGCGGCGTTATTGTTTGTCCGACTGATACTGTTTACGGTTTGAGTTGTCGGGCTGATTGTCCGGAAGCGATTTTAAGAATTCATCACTTCAAAGGCTCTGACCCTAAAAAACCGTTGATTCTTTTGGCGGCTGATTTTACGATGGTTGAAAAATACAGCTTACTAACAGTTAGTCAAAAAGAGCGGGCTCAGAAATTGTGGGCCGAAAAAAGGCCAACGTCCTTAATTTTAAAGCAAAAAAAGGTACCCAACGAACTTTTAATTCCTAATCAGGCGCCCCTAGCTTGGCGTTTGCCTAAAAGTCTATTTTTACTTAAAATTATTAAAGCCTTGAAAGTCCCTTTAGTTTCTACCAGCTTTAATAAAACTGGCCAAGCACATTTAAGTAGCTTAGAGGAGGCCCAAGACTTATTAATAGGGGAAACTACCCCCGATTTACTAATCGATGCTGGCCTTTTAAAAGGACAACCTTCGCGAATAATAGATTTAAGCGGGGATAGCGAAAAAATAATTCGTCCTTAAATTAACAATTAGCTTCTAAGTATATGAAAAAAAATTATAATTCATCCTGGCACTCGCTGATTTTAAGCCTCTTTTTTGTGGTGGCTGCTTTTGGTGGTGGTTTTTATTTAGGACAGGGTGACGGTACTCCTCGTTCTTTAGCCCAGAACATCCAAAAAACAAACGAAACTGAAGAAACTTTCAATTTCAATATTTATTGGGAAACTTGGGGAGCACTTAAAGAAAAATATTTTGATAAAAACAAACTCAGTGACCGGGAAATATTTTACGGCTCTTTAAAAGGCTTGGTGGGGGCAGCCGAAGATCCTTACACTGTTTTTATGACTCCAGAAGAGACAAAAGAATTTAATGAAGATATGTCTGGAGTTTTTGAAGGTATTGGTGCCGAAGTCGGGATGCGCGATGAAACCGTTACAATTATCGCTCCTTTAGCTGGTATGCCCGCTGAGAAAGCGGGCTTAAAAGCCGGTGATAGAGTTTATGCAATTGATGGTGAAAGCGCCCTTGGTCTAACCGTTGATCAGGCCGTTAAGAAGATTCGCGGCCCAAAAGAAACCAGTGTTACCTTAACAGTAATTCGGGAAGGGGAAACAAAAACCCGGGAAATAACAATTGAGCGTGGCTTAATTATAATTGAGAGCGTAAAAACTGAATTGCGTGCGGACGGAATTATGGTTATTACGGTAAGTAACTTTAATGATGATACCGAGTTTTTATTTAAAAAAGCCGTTGCTGATATAATTAACGAAAAAGCCAAGGGTTTAATTTTAGACCTCCGCAATAATCCTGGTGGTTATCTAGATACCGCAATTTTGATGGCTAGTGAATGGATTGAAGATGGACCAGTTCTTTTAGAGCAGAATGCCGCTGGCCGGAGTCAAGAATATATTGCTGAGGGCTTAGCTCGTCTTGATGGTTTTCCGACGGTTGTTTTGATAAATGGCGGGAGTGCTTCCGCTTCAGAGATTGTGGCTGGTGCTTTGCGTGATTATCATAAAGCGACTTTAGTTGGTGAACCGACTTTCGGAAAAGGCTCAGTTCAACAAATTGAAGATTTAAGTGATGGCTCATCTTTAAAGGTAACTGTGGCCACCTGGATGACCCCGGACGGTGATTATATTAATGAAAAAGGCTTAGAGCCAGATGAGCTAGTCGAACTAAGTAACGAAGATTTTGAAGCTGAGCGCGATCCTCAGTTTGACCGGGCTCTGGAAATTCTCAAGAAGAAATAAATTAAAATTCAACAAAAAAAGCTCGACTTAGAAGTCGAGCTTTTTCTTTTTATCTGCTAAAGAACAAAAAACTATTTGGTAACGACACTAACAATTTTAGCCGCTTTTAACTTACCGTCAAACTTTTTTAATTTGCGGGAACTAAATTTTATAACGCCATCGGCGACGGCGAATAAAGTGTCATCATTGCCCCGCATCACATTGGCGCCGGGGAAGTATTTGCTGCCGCGCTGGCGAATAATAATATTGCCGGCTTTAGCAATTTGGCCGTCGGAGAGTTTAACGCCTAAGCGTCGCCCTGCTGAATCACGACCGAGCGAGGTTGAACCCGCAGCTTTCTTTGTTGACATATTAATTGGAGATAGTG
>CAZERN010000033.1:0-5235 GCA_964514675.1 uncultured Gammaproteobacteria bacterium
CTCTTTTGAATATAACAAACAAGTTTTAAAAACGCAAGACTTAAAAAAGGAAAATTAATTTTTTAAGCCACTGGTAAACAGGGTTAGCGCACTTTTTAAGTCACCCGTTCCAGTTTTATGGTTAAAATCTAAAAGAACTAGGTAGTCTAAAGATTTTTTTAAATCATCATCAGAAAAGGCGTGAGCCTGACTTAAACTTTTTTTAATGACAAAAGGGTGGAGCCCTGTTTTTTTGCCAACTTCTGTGGCGCTTAAATTTTCTAACCCCGCTCCTTTGATTTGGCGCAGAATTTTAAACTGGCGAATTAACATGCTTAAAATATATTCCTCGCTAAGGCCAGCTAAAAATTGTTCTTCTAGTAAAATTAGCGCTTTTTTACTTTGGCGGGTGGCAACTGCATCAGTTAAAGCAAAAATGTTTTGTTCATAAGTATCAGTGACCGTTTCTTTAATTAATTCGGAGTTAATTTCCCCTTGAGAGGGCAAAGAAAAGGCTAGCCTGTGAGTTTCCGCTTGCAAACGCCATAAATCAGTACCCGCTCGATTAATTAGAGCCTGGGCGGCGCTATAATCAATTTCACGTCCCCAGTTTTTGGCTAATCCCTGAATAAAGGCTAGTGTTTTTGAGGTTGAGAGGGCTTTAAATTCTTGAGTGAGAGGCTGTTTTTTTAGCCAAGCTAAAAGAGCTTTTTTTTCCTGGCTCGGCTTGCCCCCACCAAAATCATCTTCATTAAAGATAATAATATTTTGTTCTTCCGGTTTACCCTTTTCCCAGCCCGGTAAAAGTTTTAATAGACTACTAAAAAGAGTTGTTTGATTTTTATTGTTCAGCAAATCGCGAATAATAATCAAGCGGCGACGAACAAATAAAGAGCCCGTGCCTATTTTCTCGCTCAATTCCTTAATATTAGTGGTTGAACCATCAATCGTAATTACATTTTGAGCACTATTATCAACTGTTTTAATAAAATGTTCCCGCAATTCTTGAAGTTTTTGGTAACGTCTAAAAGAATCGGGACCGTATAAAAAAATAATCATAAGTTCACTAAGTCTAGATTTTTTAAGGGTTGGCCCAAGAATTTTTCTCCCTGAGCTGCAAAAGAGGCAGGGTTGTCGCTCACATAAAAACGGTGTTCTGGATTTTCAGTCTTCAAATTTAGTTCCGGGTGACGCTTTAAATAAAGAGCTAGGGAGTCGGCAATAATTTCTCCGGAGTTGTAAATCAAAACTTCCGGCCCCAGCAATTCTTTAATTAAGTTTTGCAGATAAGGGTAGTGAGTGCAAGCCAAGACTAAACTATCAATTCCCGCTGTTTTTAGGGGTTTTAAATAATCTTCTAAAATTAAGCGAGTTTCTGGGGTATTTAAGTGTCCCTCTTCAACTAAAGGCACTAAGAGTGGAGTGGCTTTAACTTCTATTTTTAAGCTTGGTTTTAAAATTTTTAATTCCTGAGAGTAGGTCTGGGAGTTGATTGTGGCGGTAGTCCCAATAATCCCTAAGTGATTTCTGTTAGAAGCAGCAACTGCTTCTACGAGCGGGCGAATTACTCCGAGAACACGACGATTAGGGTAATTTTTGATGAGCCATTCTTGTTGTAAGCGTCTGAGCGCCTGAGAAGAGGCGGTGTTGCAGGCAATAATTACTAATTGGCAACCGCGTTTAAATAAAAATTCTACCGCGGCAATTGTGTATTCAAAAATAGTTTCTGGAGAGCGGTCACCATAAGGCACCCGAGCGGTGTCGCCTAAATAAAAATAAGAATAATTTGGAAGTTTCTCAAATAAAGCCCGTAAAACCGAGAGTCCACCTAAACCCGAATCAAAAACACCAATAGCTCTTGAATTTAAATTTTTATTTTTGAGCGCGGACATGTTTCTGGAATAAATCGCCCCGCTCTTTGTAATTTTTAAATAAGCCAAAGCTAGCGCAGGCGGTAGATAGTAAAACGACGCCATTTTTCGGGGCCGCTTGACTAGCAAAAAGCACAGCCTCGGCCATAGTCTTAGCCCCTTTAATTTTTTTAACTGATAGGCCGACTTGGAGTAATTCTTTTTTCAGGCGCGGTGAGGCAGCTCCCTTTAGAAGAACAACAAAGCGAGCTTGAGTTTTTACTTTTTTTGCTAAGGCTTTGAAATTGGCCCCCTTATCCGCTCCGCCTAAAATAATTACAGCGCCAGGGAAAGATTCTAGGTCAGCAATAGTGCTTTCGGGCGTTGTTGAAAAACTATTGTCGTAGAAAGTAACTCCTTTTTTAGTGGCTACCAATTCTAGACGATGAGGTAAGCCTTGGAAATTAGCGACGGCTTTTTTTATAGTTTCAAGCGGGACTTTTAAATAGTGGGTGAGAGCTAAGGCCGCACCTATATTTTCTTTATTAAACTCGCCGGCAAGTAGGCTTGGGTAATTGCACGCTTCAAAAAAATGGAGCTGGCCACTAATTTTTTTAGAGCTGATTTTTTTAGTTAATTTTTTTGGAATCCAAAAATGTTTATTTTCAGAATGGCGGGCAATATTTAATTTAGCTTCGAGGTAAGAAGTAAAACTTTTATGATAGTTAGGATTATTGGGGTCAGCCGGCTCCAAATGCTCTTTAAACAAATTAGTTAAAAGGGCGTAGCGAGGGCTACGTTTAAAATCTTCGAGTTGAAAGCTGGATAATTCTAGAACCACCCAGGAAGTGGCGGTTAATTTTTCAAAAAAAGAAAAAGGGGCAACGCCAATGTTGCCACCCAAAAAAACTTGGCGACGGTCAGCTTTTAAAATAGCGGTAATTAAACTGGCAGTTGTTCCTTTGCCTTTACTGCCAGTGACGCCGATAATATTTTTTGTTGGCGCTAGTTCTAAAAATAAATTCATGGCGCTGGTAACCGAAGCGCCCTTTTTTTGAGCTTCTTTTATTTCCGGCAGGAATAGAGGGGCACCTGGAGAGCGAAAGATAATATCAAAAGTAGCTAAGCCCTTTAGGTAATTTTGACCGCTTTGCCAATTAACTCCAGCCGGCAATTTAGTTGGCGCCGAATGAGGATCTAAAACAGTATAGACGGCTGTTAGTTTTTGTTTTTTAAACCAAGCTAATAAAGCTTGATTTTCTAAGCCATAACCCAAGAAGGCAATTTTTTTTCCCAGCAAATGATTCATAATTTTATTTTAAGTCAGCCCAGCTGGCGCCGATTGAAGATTCAACTACAATTGGAACTTTTAAATCAAGGGCAGATTCCATTAGTTCTTTTAATTGTGGTAACCAATAGTCAATGCGGTCGGTCTTTATTTCGAAAATTAATTCATCGTGAATTTGTAAAAGGAGGCGAATTTCTTCTTCTTGGCCGCTAATTTTTTTATCAATATTAATCATTGCTAATTTAATTAAGTCGGCAGCACTACCTTGAATCGGAGTGTTAATTGCCATCCGTTCGGCACTACGGCGAGCAATAGGGCTAGAAGAGTTGAGTTCTGGTAAGTAGCGTTTTCTACCGCCCAAAGTTTGAGTGTAACCACGCTCACTAGCGTCATCAATAAATTTATCCACCATTTTTTTTACGCCTGGATAAACTGAAAAATATTTAGCGATAAAATCGCGAGCTTTTTGGTAAGGAATATGAGCGTTTTGAGATAAACCATGCGGCCCTTGGCCATAAAGAATCCCAAAGTTAATCGCCTTAGCCTCAAAGCGCATTTGTTTAGTGACCTCTTCAAGAGAGACTTCATTTATTTTAGCGGCCGTGGCTCGATGAATATCTTGTTTATTTTTAAAAGCCTCCAGTAAGTTTTTATCTTCTGAAAAATGAGCTGCTAAGCGCAATTCAATCTGGGAATAATCCAGGCTCAAGAGTTGGTAACCGGAGCTAGCAATAAAAGCGCGGCGAATTTCCTGGCCAGCATCACTATGGGTAGGGATGTTTTGTAAATTGGGTTCTGCTGAGGAGAGGCGACCAGTCGCTGCGACTGCTTGTTGATAGTTTGTGTGGATGCGTCCAGTTTTTGAATTAATTAATTTAGGTAGAGCGCTAGTATAAGTGCTTACTAGTTTGCTTAACTCACGGTACTCCTGGATTAGAGAGACAATCGGATGAGCATTAGTAATTTTTTGTAATTCCAAGTCAGCGGTTGAATAGCCAGTTTTAGTTTTTTTAATTCCTTTATTTTCAATTTTTAATTTTTCAAACAAGATAATTTGTAGTTGTTTGGGGGAATTTAGATTAAAGTCTTCGCCAGCCAAATCTTTAGCCTCGAAGCGGAGTTCTTTAAGACGCTTTTCTAAACTAATAGTTAATTTTTCGAGCAGTTTTGTTTCGGTCTTGATGCCGGTGTTTTCCATTTTCCCCAAAATTAAAGCTAGCGGGAGTTCAATTTTTTTAAGAACTTCATCTAATTCTTCGGTTTTTATTTTTGGGGCCAGAATTTCAAACAAGTCCCAAATGCTAGCCGCGTTTTCCCCAGCAAATTCCGCTACTTTAGTAGGATCAACTTGGCTTAGACTAATTTTGTCTATTCCTTTGCCAAGCAAACTGCCAAGAGATTTTTTTTCTCGTCCTAGTTCACGAAAAACTAAATTTTCCAAGTGATGCTGGCGATTGTCGGGAGCTAATAAATAATCAGCTAAAAAAGTGTCAAAGGTAATCCCTGCTAAATTAATTCCGGCGCGTTTTAAAAAGCGCCAAGCCGTTTTACTATCATGAGTAATTTTTTTAATTTGGGAATTTTCCAAAATTGGACGCAACTCTTCAAGGCGAGAATATTGAGGTAGGTTGTCCTTCTGGTAATTAAATAAATCTAAATCTTTTAGGGCGTTTGCCCCTAATTCTAAATAATAAGCAGCCTGACTGGACCAACAAAAAGCTAAGCCTAAGAGTTCATTATCTTGAGCCTCCACGCTTAGAGCAAATTTTTTTTGGGAGGCTAATTTTTTTAGGAATTTTTTAAAATCAGGCTCGGTCTTTATTAAATGGTAATTCTTTTTTTCTTCTACTTTTGAGGCTAATTTTTCTGGGGCGAGAGGGGCTGTTTCGGTGCCGGAGGCGAGACTCTTTAATTGCCTTAAGCGGCCTAAGAGTGAGCGGAATTCTAGGGCAGTAAACAGTTCACTGGCTTTTTCTAAATCAAAAGAATCAAGTCGTAAACTTTCCCAGTCAATTTCTAAATCAACATCACACTTAATAGTTGCTAACTCCTGGCTCAGCCAGGCATCTTCTTGAGAGCTAATTAAAAGTTCAGCAATTCTTGGTTTTAAGCGAGAAT
>CAZERN010000034.1:0-5149 GCA_964514675.1 uncultured Gammaproteobacteria bacterium
AATATATTATTAATTAAAAAATCTCGAGGAGCTTATAGGGGTATATTAGATTTACCGGGTGGTAGTATTGAATTTGGCGAAAAAACGGAAGAAGCTTTAAAAAGAGAGTTTATTGAAGAAACTGATATTATTTTGAGTGATTATAATTTCATTGGTCATAATGAATATTTTTGTGATTATTTAAATGACACTAACGAATCAAGACAACTCCATCACTTGGGCCTTTATTATAAAGTTTCTGCTTCTTTTGATAAAATAAAATTAATGACAATTTTTTAAAGTTAGTTGATAAAGATTGGAAATTATTTAATGATTTTCACAAAATATGATCGATTTACATCTTCACTCTAACCATTCCGATGGGCTTCTTTCGGTAAAACAATTGACGGCTATGATAAAGAAATAGTGCTTAGACCTCTGTTCTCTTACTGATCACGACACAGTTGATGGCGTTAAAGAGTTTATCGACAATCTTAAGGGGGAGACTAAAGTTATTCCAGGAGTAGAATTGACAGCTTTGTACAAAGGAGGAGAAGTTCACATTTTAGCTTATGATTTTAATATTGCTGAAGTTAAAAGAATATTACAAAAAAGGAAACAAATAGTGGAGCGACAGAAAATAAAAGAATTAAATGAAGCTAGAAAATTATTTCTTGCTCAAGGTTTTTTGGTAGACGCCTTCCTTAAGGTTAGAGAAGGCTAGCCGGTTGGATTAACCGTGGCCCTGGAAGTTTATAATAATTCTCAAAATCAAGAAGAACTATTAAGACGGCATGGTAAAAAAATATCTTCGAAGGAATTTTATGATCTCTATCAAGCACCTCACGCTCCCTGCTTTGTTTCTCGTAGCGGAGTAAGTGTGGACTGGATTCTAAACATTTTAAGGGTGTAGCCAAAAATTTGATATTAGCGCACCCCTTTAATCCTGTTAGTTTTTTAACATCGCCATTAGCGTTGGGGGATATAGATGATTTAGTAAAATTAGGTATAGATGGTATTGAAATATACCACCCCGATTTGGATGAGAAACAAATAATAACACTAGAAAAATTTGCTTTTGAAAGAAGGTTAAAATTTACTGGCGGGTCGGATTTTCATGGTAAAAATAAAAATCAGAAAATCGGTTTTTATTTTGAAAATATGCCTATTAATTTTTTCAAATTATATGGGCTGTCGAACGATTAGTGAATTTTCGGATATAAATAAGGTAGCTATTAAAAATAATCATTCCCAATTAGAAGCCTGAAATGTTAGATTTTCAGTTCTTATATTTAAAATAACTCCAACTATGCCCCACCCTTTTTTTCTTAGATTCTAGTTTGACATTTTCTCTTGTTTTTTGATAAACTTGTCAAATATATGGCAAACAAAAATCAAGAAAATCAAGAAAAAGATGCTGTTGAAACAATTTCTGTTGACAACAGTAAAAAAGAAATCTTTGAAGTTTTAACTTTTAAGGATTGGTTGATTACCATCTTAATATCTTCAATTCCAGTCGTTAATCTGATTATGTTTTTTATCTGGGCCTTTTCTAAGGAAGAGAACCCCAATAAGGCTAATTGGGCAAAGGCTAATTTAGCTTGGATGGCTATCGGAATTATTTTAACGATTATTTTCTTCAGCGCTATTGCCTCTTTTATTATTGTTGCTTTAAGGTAATTTTCCTTGAGTTAATATTTTCTAAAGGCTGCCCCTCGGGCAGCCTTTTGATTTTTTCCTCAATAAATGTTAGAGTTTTTTCGTAAATGAAGGTCTTCATTTTATAATAAATTTTATGAAAAATATTATCACTGAGCCCCAGCTGATTGCCGAAGTTTTGAACCGAGGGGTTGATGAAATAATTGACCGAGAACATTTAGAGAAACGCTTAAAAAGCGGTGATTGTTTGCGGGTTAAACTGGGCATTGATCCAACTAGCCCTAATATTCACCTGGGCCGCTCTATCCCACTTTTGAAGTTACGGGATTTCCAAAAATTGGGGCATCAAATAGTTTTAATTATTGGTGATTTTACCGGCACTATCGGTGACACTTCCGATAAAGAGAGTGAGCGCCCGATGCTTTCCGAAGAAACTGTTCAAGATAATTTAAAAAATTACATCAAGCAAGCCGCCAAAATTATTGATATTGACCGTGCGGAAATTTACCACAACAGTAAGTGGTTAGGTCAATTAAAATATAAAGAAATTGGTAATCAGGCGAATGATTTTTCTCTAAATGAGTTTATCTCTCGCGATAATATTCGTCGTCGTTTAGAAGCCGGGAAGCGCGTTTCTCTTCGAGAGGTTCTCTATCCGCTGATGCAGGGTTATGATTCAGTTAAAGTGAAAGCTGATGTTGAAGTTGGTGGCACGGATCAACGTTTCAACCTTCTAGCCGGGCGCCATCTTCAAAAATCAGCCGGTCAAGAGCCGCAAGATATTGTCACCAACCCCTTAATCGAGGGTCTAGATGGTCGAAAAATGAGTTCCAGTTTTGGCAATTCTGTTAATCTTCTAGACACCCCTAATGAGATGTTTGGCAAAATCATGTCTTTGAAAGATGAATTTATTATCAAATATTTTACTTTGCTCACTCGAGTTAACGCAGAAACCATTGCTACATACGAAAAAGCTTTAAAAACTGGAGATAACCCCCGCGACTATAAACTTATTTTAGCTGGCGAACTGGTAAAGATGTATTATTCGGCTGAAGAGGCGGCGGTGGCCCGCGAGTATTTTATTAATACTTTTTCTAAAAAAGAGATTCCCAGTGAAGAAATTACTGAATTTTCACCACAAGATTATATCCTCGGAGCTGTTCTTTTAGAGTCTGGTCTGGCCTCATCTAAATCAGAGATTCGGCGTCTTCTAGAGCAGGGAGGGGTGAAAGTTGATGGGCAGACCGTTTCTGATATCGGTTTAGAGCTTAAAGCTGGTTCGGTTTTACAACGCGGGAAAATAAAATTTGTAAAAATTGTCTAAATTTTTAAAAAACAGTCTTTTTAAAGGAGGCTGTTTTTTTGAAATAGGAATATAGATCTTTTAAAAAAATTCGGCTGCAGTTAAGAGCAATTTTCCTGATTGTTTTTAACTGGAGCAGAATCGACGATGATTTGAGATCAGTTTTAACCACTAAAGTCGTTTAAACTAAAGATAAGCGATTTTAGAAAAAATTGAAAAAGATGATTTCAGAGCTAGCAGTAAAAAGAATTTTTCTTTGTTTTGATGCCGAGCCCAAGTGTTTTGCCAGTTGGTCAACTTTGGAGCATAGACAGAACAATTTGTCTGATTTTATCCCAGACCAGATTGATCTGTATCAATCAGAGAAACAGAAAAATGGAGGAGTATCCGGACTGGATTTGCGTTCGGAGTTAACATTGGAGAAAGTTTTAAATGGTAATGTTCTAGATTACCTATTTGAACAGCCTCAACTGATACCTGAGGTTTTGTATTTTAAAAAAGTTTTCTTTTTTGGGACGATTTATCAAGACTTTCGCAGTGAATTTTTTGCCCGTTATTTAATCGCTTGTAGCCAGCAATGTTTTTGGGGCTACTCTAATTTGAGGGAAAAAATGGGGGGGGGATGATTATGTCGCTGTTAAGTTAAGCCCTTAGTTTATTCTTTTCTAAATCCCCCAAGACGCCTGATTAAAATTCAGTGTCTTGGGGGCTTTTTTTGTTTTTTAACAATTAATAGTATAATGATTAAAAGAAATTAAAATTTTTGTTTATGAAAAAATTACTTTTTGGTGGTACATTGGCGCTTCTTATCTTCACTTTAAGCGCTTGTGGCTCAGAGCCTAATAAAAATAACGATCCTTCCTTTTTGGGTTGTTCTGAGGAAGGCAAAATCTGCGCTGATGGTTCAATGGTTTTTCGCGAAGGAAAGAATTGTGAATTTACTGCTTGTCCCAAGCAGGACATGATTGTAGTTACCACCCCAACTTCAGGTGAAACTATTTCCAGTCCTCTCGAGATAAAAGGAAAGGCTCGCGGTTCTTGGTTCTTTGAAGCTTCTTTCGTTATTCAGCTTCGCGACGCCAAAGACAATCTTCTTGGCCAAGCTATCGCTACTGCCGATGGTGATTGGATGACTGAAGATTTTGTGCCCTTTTCAGCAACTTTAAATTTCTCCTTAAGAACAAGTGATACTGGGACCTTAGTCTTTATCAAAGATAACCCCTCGGGTTTACCAGAGAATGCGGCTGAGTTTAGCCTGCCTGTCTCTTTTGGCCCTCTTAGTGGTACCCCTTTGGCCCCTTCAAGCCCTGAATCTGAAGACTCCCTCGACCCTTCTTCTGCTCCCATAACGCGGGAAGTAAAAATTTATTATTATAATGCTCTTTTAGATCAGGATGAGGCGGGTAATTTAAAATGTAGTCCGGCCGGTTTAAGTAGTGTTAATCGGGAAATTTCTCCTAGTGAAAATCCGATTGAAGATACGATTAATCTTTTAATTGCTGGAGGGCTTACTCCAGTTGAAATTGAGGCCGGCTTGAGTACAGAATTTCCCCTATCCGGACTTACCCTAGAAAGCGCGGAACTTGATAATGGCTCTTTATCCTTAACATTTTCCGATCCAGAAAATAGAACCGTTGGCGGTTCTTGCCGGGTGGGCGTGCTTTGGTCTCAGATTGAGAAAACAGCTAAACAATTTCCAGAGGTAAAGGCAGTCCAATTCTTTCCGCTAAACCTTTTTCAACCCTAAATAACTTGTTTCATTTTAATTTGCCAAAAGAGGGGCTCGCCCAGCTAGCCCGCTTTCTGGTATAATTAAAATATGATTAGAAAAGAGCCGCGGACTTTAATGGTTTGTGTTTCTAAACACTTAGGAAACACCCTTAAAGTAGCGAATGCTATTGCCACCGCCTTAAAAGCCGATCTAATTTCTCCGGCCGAGTTTTCGCCCGAATTGGCAGCCACTTACGATTTGTTGGGTTTTGGTTCTGGTGTTTACCGCCAACAGTTAGACGGTAAAATTAAAGAGGTGGTTTCTTGGCTTCCTGAGGGTGACTCTAAGCCGGTTTTTGTATTTTCTACTAGTATTTTTGGAGTTAAGGAGCCACACCAAGAAATAAAAGATCGTTTGGTTAAAATTCACTATCCTGTCATTGGCGAATTTTCCTGCCCTGGCAAGATTAGTTACAGCTTTACTAAGGTTTTTGGCGG
>CAZERN010000035.1:0-5074 GCA_964514675.1 uncultured Gammaproteobacteria bacterium
TTATAATTTTTACTTGTTAATTAGTTATGGGTAATAGGTTTATTAAAGATTAATAGGAAGGTAATAACTTTTTTAAACTTTAATAGTTATACCCAAACAAATTAATTAATCACAAACTATCACCCCCAAAAGAACAGTTTATCCACTAGACAGAAAACAGTTGTTTAATTGAATTAAGCTCTTGCTTTATCTTTTCATTATCTAGATCAATAACCTCGTGGCGAATTTTATTATAAGAGTGAATTGCGGTAGTGTGATCGCGACCACCCATTTCTTGACCAATTGTAGGATAAGAGGATTCTATTTCTTCACGCATTAAATAAATTGCAATTTGACGCGGCCAAACAAATTCTTTTTTTCGACTAGAGCCTAAAAGATCTTTTAAATTAAGGTCATAAAAACGACAAACAGCGTCAATAATTTCTTTGTTAGATAAAGACTTGGTTTTAGTGTTGCTAACAAAATCAGACATTATCTCTTTTACGCTCTTTTCAGTGATTGAGGCTCCTTTAAGCTCATGAACAGCAATAATTTTATTTAATAAACCTTCCAACTCGCGAATATTATTTTGAACACTTTCAGCCATCATGGTTAAAATTTCCGGACTTAAAGGAAAACCCTTTTCTTCGGCGCGTCTTTCTAGAATTGCAATTTTTGTTTCGGTATCGGGTTTGCCAACATCAGCAACCATCCCTGATTCAAAACGAGAAATTAATCTTGCCTCAATTGCTGGTAATGATTTGGGGGGGCGGTCAGAGGTTAAAACTACTTGTTTATCGGCTTGCTGTAATTCATTAAAGGTGTGAAAAAATTCCTGTTGAGTACCATCTTTACCACCCATAAACTGAACGTCATCAACTAAAAGAAGGTCAACATTTCTGTATAAATTTTTAAAATCTTTACCTTTTCCAGAATGAACCGCCTGAATATAATCATTTGTGAACTGCTCAGAAGTGGTATATAAAACTCGGTGATTGCTTTTACTGGCAACCTCATTTCCAATTGCTTGAAGGAGATGAGTTTTTCCTAAACCAACCCCGCCATAAATAAATAGAGGATTATAAGCTTTACCTAAATTGTTAACTACTGCCTGACAAGCGGCATAAGCTAATTCGTTATTTTTACCCACAATAAACTTTTCAAAAATATATTTAGGATTAAGTCCAGATCGGGGACGGTCGCTATTCCCCTTGTTTGTTGGTAGTGGGGAAAAATTAGGTTGGATTTTAACAGTTTCAGTGTTTGATTTAGAGGAATTTTTTTCTGTTGCTGGTCTTAATTCTACGCGATAAGAGACTTCCATCTTTTCTTTCAAGACATTTTCTAAGGCGGCAACAATACTATGGTGATATTTTTCCTCTAACCACTTTTTAATAAAAGCGTTAGGAACACCAACAACAACCTTGTTCCCCTCTAAAGAGTGGATGAAGGTATTTTTAAACCAGGTAATAAAATTAGCTCGAGATAGGCCAACCTCAACTTCGCCTAAAACGGACTGCCAAATCTGTTCGTATGACATAAAGGGGCAAATAAGAATATGCCTTCATTATATTTAATAAAAAGCTTTCTAACAAGCTAAAAAATGTTTACAAGGTGTGGGTAAGTTGTGAATAATAATTTAAAAGACCGGGAGGTTAAAGCATTGACCGTTAAAAATAAAAATGATAGAGTGAATTAGACTTTAAACGGAAAAATACACATTTTTTATGCCGAAAAGAACCTATCAACCGAATAAAAAACGAGCTAGCACAAAACATGGTTTTATGAGTAGAATGGAAACCAAAGATGGGCGTGCTATTTTGAAGCGTCGACGAGACAAGGGGCGAGAATCTTTGACTAAATAATGATAGTCAAAAATAGGGATGTTACCCGCAAAAAATCGATTAACCAAAGATCGGGAATTCAATTCCATTTTCAAAGAGGGCCGCTCTTTTTATAGCGGTCCTTTAGGGTTGAAATATTTAAACAATAATTTAGGGTTTAACCGGTTTGGCATTTTAGTTGGTACTAAAGTGAGTAAATTAGCAGTTAAACGCAATCTTTATAAACGGCGTTTGCGAGCAGTAATTACCGGAGAGAATAAACATTTAAAACAAGGCTTTGATTTAGTGGTTATTACCAAACCTGAGATTAAAGAATTATCTTATTCTGATTTAATTCAATCTTTAAGTAATTTATTTAAAAAAAGTGGTTTAAAATAAAGGACCAACTTAAAACCAATCTTAAAACATATGTTCGGCAATTTTTTTCAACTCGTTTTTTATCAGCCAGTCCTTAATTTATTACTTTTCTTATACGGTCAGATTGGTGATTTAGGGATAGCGATTATTTTACTAACCCTTATAATCAAATTAATTTTTTGGCCTTTATCGCAAAAGTCAACAAAATCTCAGTTAGCAATGCAAGGGATTCAAGCGGAATTAAACGACTTAAAAAAGAAATACGCTGATAACAAGGAAGCTTTAGGGAAAGCCACAATAGAATTATATAAGAAACATAAAATAAACCCCCTTTCTTCTTGCTTGCCATTATTAATTCAACTCCCTTTTATCTACGCAATTTTTAGAACTTTGCGGGTTGGTTTAAGTGAGGATTTGGATTTAGTTTATTCCTTTATTAACCCAGTTACCACGATTAGCACTATTTCTTTTGGGGTTGATTTGGGCCAGCGAGTAATCGTTTTAGCGGTGTTGGCTGGTTTGGCTCAGTTTATTCAGGGCAAATTAATGTTAAAGAAACAAGTTAAGACTACCCCGCCAACCGAAGGCTCAGGGATGGAGAATATGACCGCAATAATGGGCAAACAATCAACTTATTTATTCCCGATTATGACCGTCTTTTTTGGAATGTCTTTACCTGGAGGACTAACTCTTTATTGGTTTACCTTTACCCTTCTAACCCTGCTTCAACAAGTTTTAATTCAAAAAAAACAGGACCGAGGTCCTATTAATGGAGTAGTTGTTTCCGAAGAAAAATAATTTTAGCCGGTCCTAAGGGGCCGGTTTTTTTAATCAAAACTACGATCACGGCCAACAACTACATTTAGTTTGCCACGGACAATTCCAATATTTGCCGGAGCTGACAAGCTAAGTGTGCCGTCAACTAAAAGCTCATCGCTAATGGTGCTTATCTTTAAGCTGTCAGCTGTTAGGCGAGTTAGGTCTTTAATGTTTTTCCCAGTCTTTATATAAATATCTAAGAGGCCATCAATGGGGTTAACTTTTAAGCGCTTGTCATCATTGGTCGCACTGCGCAAATTAAAGATCTCAATTACCCCTTTTTGGTCAGTGCTTAAAGAGAAGCCGTCTTTAAACTCTAAAACAGTCCCAGAGCTAGGTAAGCTAACTTTATTTAAGAAATAGTAATTGTTAATAATCCCGATATCAATCTTCTTAACTCGTCGCGCTAACAAGATGTTACAAGCCTCTTCACTGGCTTTAATTCCTAAAGAGTCGGCAATTGAATTATCCTCACCAATTGGAATGATAGAAAAAAGTACATTTTTTTGGAAAAAGCCGTAAAGCTCGTTATCAATAATTGCTCCAATTACCTTGCTAACCGTTTGGTTATTCCCAACCGCGACGATAGTTTTGGCGCCGTTTTTTATTTCATTTTGAATAACATCGGAAACATTTCTAATTGCTCCTAGGCGAATAATTTTCCCATTTAAGCTTAAATCGGTTAACCTAATCTCAACCCGGCTAAGAATGCGGCTGTATTTGGGCTTATTTAAATAATCATCGTAAATATAGATATTCATAAGCGCTACCCCTATTCAATAAACTATTCCTCTTCTGGCAACGCTTCTTTTTTCTCTACAGAATTATTTTTTTTGTTGCGAGCGGCTCCATGGCTGCTTAAACGTCCGTTAATTAAGGCGCCCCTGGCGACAGAAAGTTCTTGAAAATTAACATCACCATTGATCTTGGCAGTGCTGCCTAAGGCGAGATATTGGCTAATCTTGATTGTGCCGTTAATCTGGCCATTAATAGTGGCATTTTCTGCCTCAACATTGGCAACGACTTGGGCTTTTTCGCCAATATAAACATCAGCATCGGTTTTAAGGCTCCCCTCTAAACTGCCTTCAATAATAATGTTTCCGGTCCCATGGAAGTCCCCTTTAACAGTAACCGAAGAGCCAATGATTGTTTCGGCGTCTTTAAATTTTTCTGGTTTCATTTCTTTATTAAACATAATTTTAAAAACCCAAGCGTACACGGGTTGTTGATTAATAACAATTTAATTTTAGGTTATAGGACCGCCTTTGTCAAAAATAATTGACTAAAAAGAATAAAAAAAGCATACTAACAGCAAGTAGATTTTTGTCTTCGTAGTTCAACGGATAGAACAAGAACCTCCTAAGTTCTAGATTCAGGTTCGATTCCTGACGAAGACACAAGCCCTAAAAGGGGCGGTTAAAGTCTTTACTAATTTTACTAGATTGGTTATGATTGTCATGTTAAATTTTTAAAGGGCCATTAGCTCAGTTGGCTAGAGCGCTTCCATGGCATGGAAGAGGTCAAGGGTTCAAGTCCCTTATGGTCCACATTTTTATCTATTATTAGCTAAATAATCTGATAGTAGAGAATTTTTTTGGGGTCTTTATATTTATTTTGCTTGGGTGTATTTAATAGCGATTGCCTTATCTGATTATTCCAGTGATTAATTTAAAAAAGTTAGTTCTCTAGTTCTAAATTCAAGACAGTTTAAAGAAAAAATAAAGATTTTACTTTTTAAGGAGATAAGTCGACAACATTGTGGACTTATCTCTTTGTTTTTTTAAAGACAGTTTTACCCCTTTGTTTAATCAAAAGTTCTTCAAAGAACTAGAACTCAGTAACCACCACAAATTATAAGATACTAATCTTAAGATCAAAAAGAAATTTTTAATTAATATCTCTTGTTTTTAATTTTTAATACTTGAATGAATTAATAGTTTAGTGATTTTAAAAATGCAACATTAAAGTAGGTAAAGTTTTAGAGTGATCCTAGATTTTAATTAGAAATATAAAAAATTTAAGTATTTTAAATGCTTGTGGAATTGAATTTACTTTATAAACTAAACTATTGTTTA
>CAZERN010000036.1:0-5059 GCA_964514675.1 uncultured Gammaproteobacteria bacterium
GGTAATTCTTTTGCTCTAAAAAGGTTCTTAAAAAAATTGAACTAATGTTATAAGGCAAGTTAGCTACAATTTTATAAGCGGCTGGTAAGTCACTAGGATTAAACCGCAAAATATCTTGATTAAGCAAAGTAACGTTTTCTACCGTCTGCGAGTCTAGGGCGATTTGCAAAAGAGCGGATATTTTATCATCAAGCTCTACGGCCACCACCTGCCCCGCCTCTTTCGCTAAACGAGCAGTTAAAAAACCGAGCCCCGGCCCCACCTCTAAAACAGTATCTTTTTTATCTAATTCTGCAGCCGCCACAATGTCATCATAAACACTTTCGGTAACTAAAAAATTTTGCCCCTTAGATCGACTGGGGTGTAAATCATAAATCTGACACAATTCTTTCATCCGTTGAGCTAAAGTCATGCTTGGTGAGTTACTAAATTAAGTAATTTTTCGGGAACATAAATTTGACGAACTATCTCTACCCCTTCTAACCACTTAGCAACAACCGGATCGGCTTTTGCTAAAGCAAGAGCAGTCTTCTCATCTAAACCAATCGGGGCACTAAGAGAGGCTCGTAACTTACCATTAACCTGAACAGCTAAAATAAAAGTTTCCACCTTAACTAATTCGGGCTGATACTCTGGCCAAGGGCTTAAAGCGAGAAAATCAGTCTGCCCTAAACGTTCCCAAAGCTCTTCGGCTAAATGAGGGGCGAAAGGTTCTAAGAGACGCAAGAATTTGCCTAAATTTTCATTAGCCAAAGGCCATTCTCCCTTCTTATTTTTAGCTTCATATAAATAATTAACCAAAATCATTAGAGCAGAGACAGCCGTATTAAATTTAAAATTATCAATATCAGCACTTACTTTTTTTATTGTTTGCTGCAAAAAAGAAACAGCTCCTTCATCGTCACTACGCGGAGAATCGTCAAAAATTCTTTCCACTCGATCTAAAAATCTGGAAACTCCACTAATTCCTTGGCTATTCCAGGGTTTCATTTCCTCTAAGGGGCCCATAAACATTTCGTATAAACGCAAAGCATCAGCACCACTTAAATCAGTTAAACTGTCGGGATTAACAACATTACCTTTAGACTTACTCATCTTATTTCCGTCCTCGCCTAAGATAATTCCTTGATGACGGAGGCGTAAAAATGGCTCATCAAAATCAAGGTAACCATATTTTCTTAAGACTTTGGTAAAGAAGCGCGCATATAATAAATGTAAAACTGTATGTTCAGCACCACCAAAATATAAATCAACCGGTAACCACTCTTTAAGTTTTGAGGGGTCAGCAAAAACAGTTTTATTCTGGGGGTCAGCATAACGCAAGAAATACCAGGAAGAGCAAACAAAAGTATCCATGGTATCGCTTTCTCGCCGGGCCGAAGCACCGCAAAGCGGACAAGTTACTTGATGAAAAGAGGAAGAATTTTTAAGTGGCGACTCACCGGTAGGACGAAAATCAACATCTTCAGGTAACAGAACTGGTAAATCTTTTTCCGGAACCGGCACGGTCCCGCAATGATCACAATAAATAATCGGGATTGGTGCTCCCCAATAACGCTGGCGAGAAACTAACCAATCACGCAAACGATAATTTATCTGCTCACCGCCCTGACGAGTACGGATTAAAAAATCAACCATTCGCTGACGAGCTAATAGCGAATTTAGTCCAGTATATTCGCCCGAATCCACTAATAAACCGTCGCTAGTAAAAACAGCTTCGTCAAGTGAAGATTCTGACTCTGGCTGAATAACATTTTTAACTGGTAATTGATATTTTTGAGCAAAAGCATAATCCCTTTCATCGTGAGCCGGCACCGCCATCACTGCCCCGCTGCCATAATTTGCCAAAACATAATCAGCAATAAAAACGGGAATTTTTTGATGATTAAAGGGATTAACAGCGCTTATTCCTAAAAGAGGAACTCCAGTTTTATCTTTATTTAAATCTGTGCGCTCAAGCTCAGTTTTTTTAGAAACTTGATTTAAATAATCATTAATCGCGGCTGAATTTTCTGCCTGCGCTAATAAAGTTGCCACTAAAGGGTGTTCTGGGGCTAAAACTAAGTAGGTACAACCAAAAATGGTGTCCAGCCGAGTAGTAAAAACTTCGGCCGAGAATTCATTTTGATCGGGAGTTAGTAAAACAAACTTTACCTTTGCCCCCAAGGAACGACCAATCCAGTGTCTCTGTCCGGCTTTAGTAGATTCTGGCCAGTCTAGATTATCTAAACCCGACAAAAGACCAGAAATTTTTCGCCCCTCATATTCTTGATCTTCAATAAAGTCGGTAATCTTAAAAAACCATTGTTCTAGATCTTTTTGCACTACTGTTGTTCCACAACGCTCACAAACACCACCCTCAGCTTGCTCACGGGCTAAAACTGTCTGACAACTAGCACACCAATTAACTTTAGCTTTCTTTTTATAAGCTAAGTCGTTTTTATACATCAATAAAAAGAGCCATTGCGTAAAACGATAATAGTCCGGCTCACTAGTAACAACAGCGCGGCTCCAGTCGTAAGAAATTCCTAAGCTATCAATCTGTTTAGTAAAAACATCAATAGCGGTTTTAATTGTTTCCTTGGGATGAGTGCCGGTTTTAATGGCATAATTTTCAGCCGGCAAACCGAAAGCGTCAAAACCTTGAGGATGTAAGACCCGATAACCACAACCCCGAGAAAAACGGGAATAAATATCGGTAGCCGTGTATGACTCCACATGACCAACATGTAAACCGCTCCCTGAGGGATAAGGAAACATATCCAAAATGTAACGTTTCGGACGCTTATCCGTCTTGGGTGTTTTAAAAACTTCAGCTTGCCGCCATTTTTCCTGCCACTTAGCTTCAATTTTTTGGAAATTATACATAAAAACAAATTAAAAGAGAAAAGGAAGATTTTTCCTTGATTATTTTTAGATTTTAGCGGGAAAATAAGCAAAAAGCAAGATTTTTTGCGCCTAAAAAACTTAAGAAAAACTGAAGACCGGCAACGCCGATTTTAAACTTAAATTTCTAAAAGAATCGGACAGTGATCAGAGCCCTCCACTTGATCTAAAATCGCGGCTCTTTTTACTTGAGATTGGAAGTTTTTAGACACACAAAAATAATCAATCCGCCAACCAACATTACGAGCGCGCGCATAGGCGCGATAACTCCACCAAGTATATTGAATCTGGTCGCCATTTAGGGCGCGATAAGTATCAACGAAACCCGACTTTAAAAATTTATCCATCCAATCTCTTTCCTCTTTGGTAAAACCAGGGCTACCAACATTTTCTTGAGGACGAGCCAAATCAATTTCCCGGTGAGCAACATTGTAGTCACCAGTTAAAACAACCGCCTTCTTCAGTTCTAACTCTTTTAATTTTTTTAGAAGAGTTTCATTAAATGACAGCTTGTAATCTAAGCGAGACAATTCACTATTAGCATTAGGGAAATAACAATTAACCAAATAGAAGTCCGGAAATTCTAAAATTTGAGTCCGCCCCTCGTCATCAAACTCTGCCAAACCCAAAGTGGCTAAACTTAATGGTGGATCTAAATCTTCACGGACTAAGGTGGCTGTCCCACTGTAACCGGGACGGAGAGCACAATTCCAATATTCCCGGTAACCAGGAAAATCAAAAGCGGCTTCGTTTTTAGTGGCGTTAGAAATTTTTACTTCCTGTAAACAAATAATTTCTGGACGCTCAGTTTCTAAAAATTCTAAAAATCCTTTTTTTAAAACAGCGCGCACGCCGTTAATGTTCCAAGAGATAATTTTCATGCTTTAATTTTTCATTAAATTATGTATAATGAGAGTATAATTAAAAAAGACAAAAGAGACAATTTATGGCGAAAAATCTGGGGAACATGAGTCTTGAAGAGCGCGCTAAATATTTAACTCTTAAAGAAAAATACAAAAAGAAATTAACCCCCTGGTACAAACGTTGGTGGGGAGTAATCTTAATTATTATTTTAGGATTCGTCTTAATTGCCTTGGTAGCTGCCGGTTTTTATATTTCTAATCTAACCAGTAAAATCTTGAGCGGCCAGGAAAACGAACTTTTACTTAATTATTCCGAGAGTGATTTTCTAAACACAGTTAATCCCGCAGAGGTAGATTGGAATAGAGTAATTCATGGACCGGGCACAAATTATTCCTTAGGCGTTGATGATGCTATCATAACAATTGTCGAATTTAGCGATTTCGCTTGCCCCTACTGCGCAAAAGCTCATAAAATTGCCGAAAAAATAAATGCCCGCTATCCCGATAAAATAAAATTTATCTACCGTGATCTCCCCTTGCACGAAAATTCGATTGACCTTGCTTTGGCGGCGCGTTGCGCGGGGGAACAAGGAAAATTCTGGGAAATGCACGACCAAATATTTGCCAACCAAAGCGCACTACCAACAGATTCTCTAGAGCTTAAGCCTTTAATTTACGACCTAGCTGGAACACTAGGAATTAATGCTGCTTTATTTGATAAGTGTTTTTCCGAAAAAAAATACACCAGTAATATTGCGGTTGATTTAGAAGATGCGATAACTCTCAAAACAGAAGGCACTCCAACTTGGTTTATTAACGGCCGCGTTATGACTGGCTACCTAGAAGATAACGCCTTTATTGCGATGATTGATAATTATTTAGAAACTTTAAGTAAATAAGCGTTTTATGTCTTCTCTTACTACTCAGGTCCGAGTTCATGGTCGCGGCGGCCAAGGGGTAGTAACCGCCGCTGAGTTAGTCGCCTTGGCGGCTACTTTTGATGGCCAAGAAGCTCAAGCTTTCCCCTTTTTTGGCGTAGAGCGCAGCGGAGCACCGGTGGTTTCTTTTGCTCGAATATCAAAACAACCAATTAAAACTAGAGAACAAGTTTACCGTCCTGATTATTTAATTATTCAAGACGAAACTTTAATCGGCGATAAAAATATCTTAGCGGGCGCTCATAGCCAAACTAAAATTATTATTAACTCCACTTTATCTCCGGCTGAAATTAAAAAACAATTAAAGCCTTTATCTTCAAAAGACAAAATCTACGAAAAAAATATTATTTGTACTCCGGCAACAGTTGTCGC
>CAZERN010000037.1:0-4816 GCA_964514675.1 uncultured Gammaproteobacteria bacterium
GGGGTTTTGTTCGCTACCTGGGCTTGATTATCAGGAAAGATCGGGTAAATAGTAACCACGAGAAATAGCATCGCAATTACTCCAACCGACCAGGTTAAAACCGGTTGCCAAAAAGATACAGTTTTTTTGGTCATAGATTTATAATTAGTTTTTTTAAGATCTCGCTCTAAATGCGATTTTATTTTTTGGATTAATTCTGGACTAAAGCCAGAGTCAGGTTTAGCGGCAATCAGTTGAGGAATTAATTGACGCAAAATCTCTTCATGTTTTTTTAGACTGGGGTCAAATTGGTATAATTCCTCTAAGTACTGGTTTATTTTTTTAGTAGTCATAGATTTGATAATTGGCCAGCTAATAATAAAAAACAAACAAAAGGAACTTCGGCCTGAATTTTTTTTAAAGCCCGGGCACAAGCCATTTTTACCGCCCCTTCATTTTTTTCTAAGTGGGCAGCAATTTCGGCAAAGGGCAGGTCTAGCCAAAAACGCATAATTACCAGATCGCGATCGGTGCTTGATAAGCTTTTTAAGGCGTTAACAACTTTTTCTCCAGCTAGCTTTTGATCCAGTTTTTCCAAAAGATCAGTTGAATCGGCTAAATCCCAAAAATCATCAATATTAGCCTGGGGCTTTAAGCGTTGGTAGTAATCAGCGATAGTGTGGCGGCTGATGGTGTAGAGCCAAGCTTTGGGGTTTTTAACATTGGTTTTTTCTAGTCCACGCCAGGCTTTTAAGAATACTTCTTGGGTTAAATCGGCAGCAGTTTCCCGATTTAAAGTTTTATAAAACAGGAAGTTGTAAATAGCTTCAATGTTCTCCGCATACAGCTTATCAAAAGCAGCGGCGCCGGTTGTTGAATTAAAGTTGCTGGCCATAACTTATTCTATTATAATAGACAATAGTTATTTCTAAAAGTAACATTATCTATGGAAAGAGTAGTTACAAAAACACCAGAGGAAACTGAAGCCTTGGGTTGGCGCTTGGGAAAAACTTGCCGTGGTGGCGAGGTTTTTTTATTGGTCGGTGAATTGGGCGCCGGGAAAACCTATCTAACAAAAGGCCTGGCTCGTGGACTGGGAATAAAGAGTGTTATTACTAGTCCGACTTTTAATATTATGAAAATTTATGAAGGTCGGCGCCTGAATCTTTGCCATGTGGATGCTTATCGTTTGCAGTCTGGTAAAGATTTGTTAGCTTTAGGAGTCAAAGAATATTTGGATTCACCAACAACAGTGACTGTGATTGAGTGGGCCGACCTAGTTGGTGATTTAAATCCAAAAAAAGCAACAAAAATAAAGTTTAAAAATTTGGTTGATGGTCGGGAGATTAAGATTTGTCCAAAAAAATAAATTATTTAAGATTGGCTACTCACCGATCTTTTGTTACTAATCCCCAGAATAAGAAAATTGTTCCGCTGACAATTAGAATATCGGCTAGGTTAAAAATAGTGAAGCGGCTTAAATCTAAATAATCAATTACAAAGCCATAAAATAAGCGATCACTTAAATTGCTTAAAGCGCCAACGATAATAGCGCCTAGGCCAAAAAGAGTTAATTTGTTTAGTTGAGAATAAAAGCGGAAAAAATAGAAAATTAAAAGGGCAATAATTAAGGTAATGACTATGGTTAGCCAAACCCCTTCAAGGGGCAAAGAAAAAGCAATGTTCCTGTTGGCAAAAAAATGAAAATTTAAGAATTTGGGAATTATAACAAAATCCAGTCCGCCTAGACTGAAATGTTTGAGCCAGCGATCGCTTAAAAAAAATATAGCCAAGGTTAGAAACCCGGCTATATTAATAATCTTGGTTTTTGTTAATAATTTATTCATTTTCTTGAAGCTCGGTTTTGCAGGAGACGCAAGAGCTAGCCGTCGGACGAGCCATTAAGCGCTTGGCTCCAATTGGTTTTTTGCAATAACGGCAAATTCCATAGGTGCCATTTTCAATTCGTTTTAAGGCGCCGTTGATCTCTATTAAGATTTTTTCTAGAATTTGTTCAGTTGCCAGATCGGTAGAGTAATCCATTATTTCCTGAGCGTTCTCATCAGGTTTGTCGCCGTATTCCGGAAATTTAGAACTCAAATTATCCGACTCATTCGGATTTACTCGGGATTTTTCAACCATATCGGCCATTAATTCGGCCTGGCGGGCTAAAAGACTTTGTTTTATTTCTTCAATTTCCTTAGTAGTTAATTCTTTTTCCATATTTTTAGGGGTTATTTTCTTGAAAAAAAACATATCCGTTAAAAAAACGAATTATCAAGAACAAGCTTATTGTAGAATAAAAAAGGGGGTTTGACAAGCCAGCCCCTCTTTTGCTATTATTTTTGTGCCGACTTTTAAGAAAGCGGCATTTTTTCAAAAATTAGGAGTGGTAGCTCAGCTGGTTAGAGCGCCTGCCTGTCACGCAGGAGGTCGCGGGTTCGAGTCCCGTCCATTCCGCATTTTTAACCCGGGTTTTTTCCGGGTTTTTTGTTAGCCAAGTGCCTAATTAACAAAAGGGGTGAGCTTGACTAATACCCCTAGGGGGTGTATTATAAGAAATTGATTAAGAAAAAATTGGTTACAATTTTATAAACTAAAAACTATTATTATGAACTATAACAACTTAGCCTCAGTAGAGGTGATTGAAAAAACTATTAATTCTTTAAAAGAGCGCGGTTTTTTGCCGGAAGTTATCGAGACCAAGGAAGCCGCTTTCGCAAGGGTTAAGGAATTAATCCCCACTGGAGCAACAGTAATGAATGGCTCCTCCCGTACATTAGAGGAGATTGGTTTCATTGAATATTTAAAAACTGGCGATCATGGTTGGAAAAATTTACACGCCGACATCTTGACTCTTAGTGATCCAGTTGAGCAGCAGAAAATGCGGGGACAGGCCCTTTTCTCGGAGTTTTATTTAGGCTCGGTCCATGCTCTAACAGAGGACGGAGAATCTTTAATCGCTTCTAATTCTGGTAGTCAATTGCCACACCTAGTTTCAACCTCGGCTAATTTAATTTTAGTGGTTGGAGCTCAAAAAATTGTTTCTAGTGTTAGTGATGCTTTTAAGCGTTTAGATGAACAGGTTATTCCTTTAGAGGAAAAAAGGATGAGGGCGGCCCAAGGAGTTGGTACTTACCCCTCGAAGGTTTTGCTACTAAACCGGGAACCAGATTTCATGGGACGAAAAGTGCACTTACTGATAGTAAATGAAATCTTAGGCTATTAAAGAATATTAAAAAACACCCCCAGAAATGGGGGTGTTTTTTTTGGGGGTAGAAAATTTCTCCTACTTATTAAGAGTTAAAATCATTTGGTTGTAAACATCTTCACAGCGGGAATCGTTTAGGATTAGTTGGATAGTTTTGTAATTATCATTGTAGACATTGCCCGGCCCTTCAAGATAAGCGATTGCTAAATAATCAATATTTGTCTGGCCTAAAGGCGTGTAGCTCCAAGTAGTTTTGTAAACAGAGCCACTGTCTGTATTGATAGCTTCTACCGAGTTGAGCTTGGTGACACCTTGAATTTCTTGGATGGCCGCCTCTTTAACATATTCATCAAAAGCTACATCAGCTTTAGATTCAGCGGCTGTTCGGGCGGAGACGGTAATACAATTAACAGAATCTTCGCCCTCTGACATAAAATCTGTTCCAGTCCCGGTTTCTGAAAATTCTCTTAGGGTTAAAATATTAGGATAGTTTACGCGGTAAGCAAATTTTTCATTTTGATAAGTCTGCCAAGATTCAAGATTATCGGTGGAGTTAGTAATCTTAAAAGTCGCATCACTCTCGTCACTTATAGAATTGTTTATTGGTAAGGACTCATAACTAGTAACCTCCATTAAATATTCACCTTCAGGATAACTGCTGGGGATGGTCCAATCTATAACCCCACTGTTTTCTAAATCCACAAAAATCAGGGGGTCAAATTCTTGCCCCTCGATGGTTGTATTCTCTGGTAAGAGGCGTCGAATAGAGATCGCAACTTTGTTTCCTTCGGGGATGTTTTTGGTTCCCCAATTGATAGTCCAAATAGAGCCTGTTTCTAAGGTTTCGCCTCCATTCGGTGAGAGAAGGGTAATAGTGGCGGCGTTCCTTTTTTCCATAATGATAAAAATGCCGGCAAAAAGAACAACTAATAAAATCAAAATAGTGCTTAGCTTTTTCATAGTTTTTGTTTTTTTGTTAATAACTTTTTGTAAAATCAATCAGGAGCCTTCTTAAATTATAGAGTATTTAAGGTAAATTTACAAAAATGGTTTTTTAAGACTCTAAATTGGCTAGTTTATTTTTTAGCTCTTACTTCAAAAATTATTTCTTCGAAACCACCAACCCAATAACACCAGATTCTCTCAGCAAAAGATACATTTAAATTAGCAAGAAAATTATTGAAGCAGTTTAATAATTTTATTATTAAGTTTTTTCTTTTACTTAAATTAGTATTCCGCATCCACTTTAGAGAAACCTTATCGACAGCGAAAGAAGAATTTTTATAGTACTCGGAATTGTTGTTGTCTAAAAAATCAAAAAGTTTTGTAGAAATAGCTGATTTATGTCGGGGGTGAATCCAATTACATGAAAAATGGGGGCATTTTATAGTTACTTTGGCGTTATTTTTAGAAATACGATAAATTTCTTGAATAAAATCTAAAGGATCGTCGAGGTGTTCAATTATATGGTCAGCTAAAACCTCGTCAAACTCACTATCTTCAAAAGGATATGGGTGCAAATTAAGATCACAAGCAACATCCGTCTTTAAATGGGTGTTATTATCAACGTTAACAAATCCAGCTAAGTAATTATTACCCGACCCTAAATGTATTTTTTTCGTATTT
>CAZERN010000038.1:0-4737 GCA_964514675.1 uncultured Gammaproteobacteria bacterium
AAGAAGGTGAGTTTACAGTTGATTCAAAAATTATTACCGAATATATTAATTTATTACCTGAAGAAAATATATTATTAACAACTGATAATAATGAAGCTTTACAAATAGAGTGTCTAAATTATCAAACAAAAATTAGAGGTGAATCAGCTCAAGAGTTTCCTTTAATTCCTAATGTTGATCAAAATAATTATTATTATTGCCAAGCAGAAGATCTTCGTCAAGCATTAAATAGTGTTATTTTTGCCGCCTCAATTAATGATAATCGGGTTGAATTAGCGGGTGTTTTATTTAATTTTGAAGACAATGAATTAACTTTAGCGGCTACCGACAGTTATCGTTTAGCGGAAAAAAAGTTATCAATTAAAGCAAAAGATGATTTTGTTAAACAGCGAATAATTGTTCCTGCTCGAACAATTCAAGAATTATTAAGAATTTTAAGTGGTTATTCCAATGAAGGTTTAGAGGCTGGTATTAATGAGGGGGTAAAAATTGCTGTCTCAGATAACCAAATACTATTTTCTGTTGATTCGGTGGAGTTAGTGTCTAGATTAATTAGTGGTCAGTATCCTGATTATAAACAAATTATTCCTGATAAAAATCAAACAATAGTAAAGGTTAAACGCTCTGAATTGTTAAGAGCAGCAAAAGCAACCGCTATTTTTTCTAAAGTCGGTATTAATGATATTAATTTAGAGTTATTAAGTGGAAAAATCATTATTTCCGCTTCCTCTGGTCAAACTGGTGAGAGTCGAGTGGAGGTTGCAGCTGATGTTTCTGGAAGTGATAACGAAATTGCAATGAATTACCGTTATTTAGTTGATGGTTTAAATAATTTAAATGGTGAGGAGGCAAGTATAGGAATAAATAGTTCTAACACGCCTTGTCTACTAACAAGCAATACAGACACCTCTTATTGTTATGTTGTCATGCCAATTAAACAATAAAAAACAAATAAAAAAGCCGCCTCTTATTGAGGCGGCTTTTTTTTAGTCTTCTAAAATATCAGTAATTTCTTTAATAGGAAAAATGATTGTGCTTGTTGTTATTTCTTCACTTGAAGTGGAAAAACCACTATCAATTAAATCATCATCTGTGGCTTCGGTGCTAGTTGCAATCTCTATAAGTGGTGGTGGTAATGGCTGGTCTGAGGTTGACATAAATTCCCAATTTTTTTCTGCCCAACTCTTAATTCCTTTCTCCCAGTTATTGAATTGGGGATCACTCTCTGGGTTTTTAGGTGCCTCGCCTAAAGGATTGTCTTTATTTAGATAAAAAAGAATTGAATGATTATCTCTTAATTCTTTTATTTCTAAAAACTCCACCGGCGTGTTGGGACTGGCCGGCATTTTAGTGCGACTATCAAGATATAACTCTCCAACAATTGGGCGCTCACCATCTAAAATGGCTTTACCAGTTTTTTCTATCTTTGGCTGTTTAAAGGTTTCTTTTGGGGTACCCTCTAAAACACGAGACATAAACGTTTGCCAGATTGGTGCCGCTATAACACTACCATCAGATCCAGAATTCATCTTTGTGTTATCAGTATTTCCAACCCAAACACCAGTTACTAAAGAAGGGGTATAGCCAACCGTCCAAGCATCTTTAAAGTCGTTAGTTGTCCCAGTCTTAGCGGCCACCTCACGATCACTTAAAGTTAGATGGTTTTTTGAGCCAAAAACGAAAGAGCGTGCATTATTATCAATTAAAATACTAGTGACCATACGGGCTGTTTCTGAGGTTAAAATATTTTTTTTATTTACTTGCCATTCTTCAAGAACATTTCCTTCTTTATCTTCCACTTTTAAAATGACACTAGGGGTGTTAACTTCCCCGTCACGAGCTAAAGCGCTAAAGGCGTTAGCGTGATCCAATAAACGGACCTCGGCACCACCTAAGACCAAAGAGAGCCCAACTCCTTCACTTAAATTCCTATACCCTAAAGACTCTGCTAAAGAAATAACATTTTTTAAGCCAGCTAAATACAAAACCTTAACAGCGGAAATATTTAAAGAGCCCGCTAAGGCTTGGCGTAAACTAACAGGGCCATACTCTCTTAAGTTATAATTTTTTGGTGAGTAGTTACCAAAGTCGGTAACGGTGTCATAAACCAGGGTATTAGGGTTATAACCACCCTTTTCAAACAAGGCGGCATAGACAATTGGTTTAATAGAAGAGCCTGGTTGGCGAGAGCTGGTCACAACATTAACCTGACCAGAGATTTCTTTATTAAAGAAGTCTCGAGAGCCAACCATTGCTAAAACTTGGCCATTTTTAGGATCTAAGGAAACTAAAGCGGCGTTGTTAGCATTATATTTTTCTTGGTAATTCTCAGTAAGCTCAGCAACCACCTCATCAGCAATTTTTTGTTTATCATAATCAAGGGTGGTAATAATTTTTAACCCTCCTTGCTCTAAAGTTTTTTCCCCATATTTCTCAGAAAGCAAACTTTTGACATACATAACAAAATGAGGGGCGAAGATACTTGTTTCTGGGTTAGAAAAAATAATTTCTTGACTCTCTGCTTGCTCCTTCTCACTCTCGCTAATATGTCCTTGTTCCTCCATTAGACCTAAAACATAATCTTTCCGGCCCAACAATAAATCTTTGTTCGGTCCATAAGGTGAGTAGCGACTAGGAGATTGAGTTAAAGCGGCTAAAACGGCAGCTTCAGCAATTGTAATATCGCCAACATTTTTATTAAAATATTTTTGACTAGCCGCTTGGATTCCATAAGCATTAGAGCCGTAAGGAATTTCATTTAAATACATCTGTAAAATTTCATCCTTAGAAAAGCGTTTTTCCAATTTTTGGGCGAGAATTAATTCTTTAATTTTTCGAGTAACGCTTTTTTCATTTGTCAAAACAGCATTTTTTATAAATTGCTGAGTTAAAGTGGAGCCACCAGCGCGGCGATTATAGATTACGTTAGTAACCATGGTTCTAGCCATTGCCCAAACACTGAAACCACCATGTTCATAAAAATTCTTATCCTCAATAGCGATAGTTGCCTTTTGGGCATATTCAGGGATTTCTTCCAAGGAAACTAAAGTTCTTTTTTCATCGCCATGGACTTCATATAAAATATGTTGACCACTACGATCATAAATACGTGTGCTCTGAGCAATCTCCCGACCCATTAGCTGATTTGGATTAGGTAAATCACGACCCAGCCAGGCGACCACCAAGAAACCAGTCAAAACTAACAGGGCGGCTAAGACTAAACAAACAGCAATAATCCTCTTAATCCAAACCCGTTTCCGGTTAAAAGATTTTTTTTGAGGTTCACTTTTTTTTGTTTTCTTGGAGGTGGGAGCGGAATAGTGATGGCTTAAGTCAGTTTTTTTCCTCCCTTTAGCAGTCTCTCTAAAGTTTTGGTTGGAATAGATGCGTTGTCGGTCAGAACTTTTGTTTTGACTAAGCTTCGGTGATTGGTTGCTCTTTGCTTGGGTTTTAGACATAAAATAATAAGTATATTCAGAATTATAGCACAGAAGGTTTTTTTTCTATAGAGAAAAACAAGCTTATTGTGTTATAATTAAAAAATGATTTCAAGCTTAAATAATGATTTAATAAAAAAAGCAGTTAAATTAAGAACAAAGAATACTAGCCGACAAGAGCTGGGTTTATTTTTTGTTGACGGAAGACGGGAGGTTTTGGCTGCTTTAGATTCTGGTTGGACTCCTGAGACTATCTTTTTTTCTGAATCTCTAGCAAAAAAACATCTAAAGTTAACAGATCTAACTCTGGTTAGTGAGGCGGTTTTTAGGAAGATAAGTTTTAAGGAAAATCCTGATGGGGTGGCGGCCATATTTAAGCGTCGAGACTTAGGGTTGGAAGATTTAAAATTGTCTAAACGAGCCTTAGTGGTTGTTTTAGAGGCAGTTGAAAAGCCTGGTAATCTGGGAGCAATTATTAGAAGTGCTTATGCGGCTCAAGTGGAAGTTATAGTTATTAACGATTTAAAAACCGATGTTTATAATCCAAATGTAATTCGTTCTAGTGAGGGGTTAATTTTTAAGCTGCCAGTAATTGTTGCTTCTTTTAAAGAGACGGTTAATTTTTTAAAAAAGCAACAAATTAATATTTATGCAGCCGCCCTTAAAGAAGCTAAAGTCTACACTAGCCTAGACTATACTTCTAAAACTGCTTTTGTTTTGGGGTCTGAAGCTTTCGGTTTGTCATCAACTTGGTTAAATAGTGGCGCTGAAATTATTAAAATTCCAATGCAAGTCGGCATAGATTCTTTAAATGTTTCGGTTGCGGCGGCGGTTTTGTTATTTGAGTCTCAACGCCAGCGCGGTTTTATTTAATTTTCGTTGACTTTTAGTTGGTGGTTTTGTAGAATCTAGTCAGCCCGAGAAGTTAAGTGCCCGTAGTTCAATGGATAGAACACCAGCCTTCTAAGCTGGTTATGGGGGTTCGATTCCTCCCGGGCGCACTATTTTAATTAAAAAAATATGGAAAAAGATCAAGAGTTAAGTGAAGAGGAGGTAGCGCAACTTGAGGCGCTTTTAGGTTTTGGGGGTTGCAATTGTTCTCATTGCCCACATTCTTGCGGCGAAGAGCCGGGAGATTTTTCTGAGACAGAGAAGGAATAATTTTTAGGCGCTTCTTTAGCGCCTTGATGGTGCCTATGGTGTAATGGTAACACAGCAGGTTGTGGTCCTGTTATCTCGGGTTCAATTCCCGATAGGCACCCCATTTGGAAAAGACGAGTCTAAAAGCTCGTTTTTTCTG
>CAZERN010000039.1:0-4709 GCA_964514675.1 uncultured Gammaproteobacteria bacterium
CCATTCCTGCCAGCAACACCACCCCTAAAATTGTCAGTAAAATATCATTCATATATTTATAGTGTAGCGATTTTTATAAAGGGGAGCAAACAAAAAGGCCGAGCAGAGCTCGGCCAGAAGTATTTATGCCCAAGTGACACTGGCCACCTGATCGTCTGGATTTTTAAAGCGCATAATTCTGACTCCTTGAGTAGAGCGCCCTAAAACGCTAACCGACTTAAAGGGGAGGCGAATTACTTGTCCTTTTTCAGAAATAATCAGTAGGTCGCGATCAGCCATGGCTTCAGCGTTCAAGAGAAAAGCATTAATCAACTCACCTGTCTTGTCAGTTACTTTTACAGTTTTAATTCCCGAACCGCCTCGACCCTGCAATTTGTAAAGAGAGAAATTAGTACGCTTTCCGTAGCCTTTAGCCATTACTGTTAACACCTGATATTTTTTTATCTTCTCTTTTTCAGAACGAGCCACACCCACGCCAACAACCCGATCACTTTTCTTTAGGCGGATGCCGGCAACACCAGCCGCGTTGCGACCCATATCACGAACATCGGATTCTTTAAAGCGAATTGACTGCCCCTCAGCAGTGATTAATTGAATTTCATCTTTCCCGGTCGTCGGTTTGACCCAAATTAATTCATCTTCGTCCTTGATTTTAATCGCAATTAAACCGTTGCGGCGAAGATTAGCAAAGGCTTCCAGCTTCACCTTCTTTACTAAGCCTTTTTTTGTGGCAAAGAATAAAAATTGACTACTTGATAATTTATCTAAGGGCAAAACAGTTTCCACTCGCTCACCGGTAGTTAATTGTAAAAAGTTAACCGCCGGGGTTCCTTTTGCAATTCGAGAGGCTGAAGGAATTTCATAAGCTTTTAACTGAAAAACTCGCCCCTTGTTCGTAAAGAATAGGATATCGTTGTGCGTCATAGTGGTAAAAAACAGCCAGACCGAATCCTCTTCTTTAGTGGTTAGTCCCACTATTCCTTTACCTCCTCGAGCTTGGACTTTAAAAGTGCTTGGTTCAACTCGTTTAATGTAGCCATCTCGAGTAAGCATAACAATCGTTTCTTCATTAGGCACCAAATCCTCGGTGTTTAGCTCTTTAACACCATGGCTAATTACTTCAGTACGACGCTTATCACTGTGTTTTTCTTCTAAGAGGGTTAACTCGTCTTTGATTATTTGGTTAACTTTAATTGCCGAAGCTAAAATTGTTTGTAAATCCTTAATCAACTTTTGCTTATCCTTTAATTCATCTTCAATTTTTTTCTGCTCCAAGTTAGCTAAATTTTGCAAACGCATTTCCAAAATAGCAATTACTTGACGCTCGGAAAGTTTAAATTTCTTGATTAAATTAGCCTTAGCGACCTCCTTATCTTTGGAAGCTTTAATCGTCTTAATCACCTCATCAATATTTTTTAAGGCAATCATTAAGCCTTCTAAAATATGGGCTCGCTCTAAAGCTTTATTTAGCTCATATTGAGTTCGGCGTTTAATTACTTCTTGACGGTGTTTAATATATTCCTCCAAAATCATCTTTAAAGTTAAAATGCGCGGTTGAATTCCACCCTCAATTAGAGCCAGCATATTAACATGAAAAACCGTCTGCAAAGAAGTGTGTTTATACAAAGCATTCAAAACTTTTTTCGGATAAGCGTCTTTTTTTAAATCGACTACGACACGAACACCATCACGATCAGATTCGTCACGCAACCCCTTAATGCCTTGTAACTTTTTATCCTTAACCAAATTGGCAATTTTTTCTACTAAATCAGCTTTATTAACCTGATAGGGGATTTCAGAGATAATAATTCGAAAACCGTTTTTACCTTCCAAAATTTCAGCCCGACCACGTATCACAATTCCACCTTTACCAGTAGAATAAGCCGCTAAGATATCCTTTTTGCTATAAATCAACCCCCCAGTCGGAAAATCTGGACCCTTAACATCTTCCATTAAATCCTCCACGCTTAACTCAGGATTATCTAAAAGATGAATAATTGCCCGACAGAGCTCACCTAAGTTATGAGGCGGAATATTGGTGGACATACCAACAGCAATTCCCATTGTGCCATTAAGAAGAAGGTTGGGCAGTTTGGCTGGCAGCACTCGTGGTTCATTTTGAGAACCATCAAAGTTGGGCATGAAATCAACCGTATCTTTATCTAAATCTAATAACATTTCTTCAGCAATGCCAGACAACTTTGCTTCGGTATAACGCATTGCCGCTGGACTATCACCATCCATAGAGCCAAAGTTTCCTTGACCGCGAACAAGCGGATAACGCATGGAAAAATCTTGAGCTAAGCGAACCATGGAATCATAAACTGCCGTGTCGCTATGAGGATGGTATTTACCCAACACTTCACCAACGACGGTTGCTGACTTACGAAACTTTGCGCTAGAGCGCAAACCGATACTCCACATCGCAAATAAAATCCGACGATGGACTGGTTTTAATCCATCGCGAACATCAGGAAGGGCGCGCGAAACAATCACGCTCATCGCATATTCCAGATAAGAGCGACTCATCTCTTCAACAATCGGCTGCTCTTCAACTGTTCCAAAAGCAGTTTCTTTTCGAACATTATTATTCCCTTCGGAAATATTTTCCTCTTTCTCTTCTTTTTCTTTTTTTTCAGACATATAAATTAATAAACTTTTTCAGTCACCCCCTCACAACCCGGAGGGATAACACAGGGGCGAGCAAGCTCTCCAAAGGTCGGCATACAATTAACATAGGCCGGACAATTTGTTTGATTAGGGTTAATCGGCTTGGTAGGTTCTGAGTCGACGGACTCATCAGGCTCACTTAAGGAATTTTCTACTGGCTCTTCCGGAACAGACGCTTCAACATCAGGCTGAGGCTTAATATTATTAGCTTCAACCATTAACTGATTAACAAAAACTTTTTCCACTTCAGCGGAAGAATTAATCAAATTAGCATTTTCGTCTAAATTATTTTCTAGAGTTTGAGTGATTGATTCGGTTGTTAAACCAGAAGGTTCCTCCCTCCCTATTAAAGAATTTTTTAAATTAGCCAACCAAAGGGCGCCAACAAAAACCGCTAAAGAAATTAGAATAATTTTTAAAATTATTTGCTTGCTGGTGACACTCATATAATCTATATTACTCCTTAATTCCATCAAGGTTAATATCGTACAAAATATGTTCGGCTAATAAACGATAATTTAAGATTTCTTCCTCATTAAACCAAAGCTTAATTTCTCTTTCGGCTTCAGCAACAGAATCAGAACAATGAATTAAATTACGAACTGCTCGATCGTCAAGACTGGAGAGCTCATAAGAATCCAAAGTATAATCGCCACGAATTGTTCCCACTTCTGAAGTTAAAGGTTCAGTACCGCCAACAATTTTTTTAACAATACCAATTGCCTGGTTGCCTTCTAAAATTAAAGGAACAACTGGACCTGAAGTCATAAAAACGATTAGGCCGCGAATAATATCCTTACCATATTCTTTAACCTCTTTTTCAATCGGCAAACTTAAAGCTTCGCGGTTTCTAATAATATTGGCTCCCTTCTTTTCAAACCATTCATCATCCTTATTATAATGGTTCCAGCACTGCTCTTCGCCTGCCATTACCATCTTCAAGGCGATAATTTTTAGGCCAGTGCGCTCTAAGCGATGAATCAATTCTCCGGCTAAGCTGCGCTGAACTGAATCAGGTTTTAAAATAACGAGCGTTCGTTCTTTTTTGGGATGTACATTCATAAAAATAAAATATTTAATTAACTTGTAAAATTACCAACTCCATTTCTTCTTGAGGTAAGTCTTTTTTAGTTAAGCGCAACTTCTCCTCTTGAGTCGGGACAACTCCTAATTGCTTAACAAATTTCTCCACCTGCCCAGCATCCTCATATCCAATTGGCACCACTAACCTCGGCTCAATTCTAGCCACAACCGCAGCGGCTTCAGAGGCATCAATCATTTTATTTCCTCCGATTGGCACCAACAAAACATCCACCCCTGAAAGCTTGCCCAACTGCTCATCAGTCAAAGAACGAGACAAAGAGCCTAAGTGAACGACCGAAATATCATCAATCTCAACTCGATAAATTAAATTGTCAGCCGGCAAATTCTTGGCAGCCGCGTCTTCTGGATAACTATCAATTCCCTCAATTAAAACCCCCGACGTATCATACTCGCCGGCACAATCAATTATAAAAGGCGCGCCTTTTACTTTTTTATCTTTCTCCTGCGGATTAGTCCAAGCGACTATTGTTCCTTCGGTAGCAGCATTAACCGGATTAATTAAAACCGTGGTTCCATCTGAAGCAATTTTATCTTGTAGCTTAATAGAGAGATTGCCTAGCCAATTAATAATCATAAATTTATTAAAACAATAAAAAGGATTTTAAAAAACCCGTGCTTAAATTATATCAGTAAAAAATTTCTTGGTCAATAAAAACCCGATAAAAACAGGCTTTTTAAGGGAAATAATAAAAAAGAGCCGATCAACATCACGTCGTGGGCTCTTTGGGAAAAAGGTGTTGACTCTCGTCAGGCCTTTTTAAAAACAGCTAAGGGAAAAGCAAAGTTTAGGAATAAAGAAAATGTTAAATAACTTTAGCTGCCAATATATAAATTAGTTTAAAAAATTACAAGCAGACCAAAACCTGAATTTTTAAGTCCCCCAATTTAAGTTAAATCCCCTTGTTTTTCGAGGCTTGACAAGTTTTTTAAAGTCC
>CAZERN010000040.1:0-4620 GCA_964514675.1 uncultured Gammaproteobacteria bacterium
CAAACAAATCAACTGCTGAAATAATTTACGATGCGGCTAATAATAACTACGATTGCAGTAATGTTTCTTTAAGCGAAACTCCCACTGAAGCGGAGCGTCAAAGCAAATGCCGTTTAATTACAACAATCAGTCCAAAGGTTATTTTAGCAACCATCCAAAAAGAGTCGAGTTTAATCGAAACCAGTTCTTATCATGCCCGCGCTGATGGCTGGGCCCTAGGTTATGGTTGTCCGGACGGTGGCTCTTGTAATCCTTATTACAAAGGTTTAGGCAAGCAAATTAACAGTGCCGCGCTCCAATTTTTAGCTTACATGAAAGAACCTCTAAAATACCCCTACAGAGCCGGGCAAACTTATACTTTCACTAATCCCTACGGAACAATTTCTAAAGAACCGATGACTGTTACAGTAGAAACTCAAGCAACCGCCTCGCTCTACAACTACACTCCCCATGTTTACAATGGTAATTATAATTTTTATCGCTTATTTAAGGCTTATTTCCCGCCCGGAGTACGCAATTACCCAAATGGCTCCTTACTCCAAATAAGTGGCGAACCGGGGGTTTGGTTAATTCAAAATGGCGTTAAACGCCCCTTCACTAATTACTCAGCGCTTACTTCTCGCTTTGACCCGAAAAAAATTATCACTGTCAGTTCAGCTGCCCTCACTCCTTATACCAAAGGCGAACCGATTCGCTTTGCTAATTATTCTTTAATTCAAGTGGAAACTGGCGGTATCTATCTTTTAGTTGATGATGAGAAGCGGCCAATAGATTCAATGGCCACCTTTAAAGCGATTGGCTTTAATCAGGAGGAGCTTGTTGTCGCTACAGAAAACGATTTAGCTTCTTACACTTTAGGAAAAACAATTACTACCGCCTCTGCTTACCCAACCGGCCACCTTGTTCAAAACCCGGTTAACGGTGGTATTTATTTCGTTGAGAGTGGTTATAAATATCCCATTCCTGATCGAATTTTCTTAGAAACTAAATTTAAAGGGCGGAAAATTACCCGCGGAACAGTAGAAGAATTGGAAAAATATAGCACCGGATCAGTCGTTTCTTTTGATGATGGCGAATTAATAAAATCTGATGCAGTCAACACTGTTTACCTAATTTCGGAAGGACGAAAACGCCCCTTCTTAACAGGTGAAACTTTCGAAGCGCTTGGTTATAAATTTAGCAATGTAATTACTGTTTCCCCTCAACATTTAGCAACTTACCCCTTAGGAGAACCGGTGCTTATCCAAACTGTTTCTAATAACTAATATGCCTTTAACTAGCGCCTTCTTAGTTCCTCATTCACCAATTCTAATTCCTGAGATTGGCAAAAGCAATCAGTCTTTATTGCGGCCAACTACCGAAGCCTTTAAAACTTTAAGTGCGCGCTTAAAAGAATCAGGGGCAGAAACTTTGGTTATTATTTCTTGGCGCGGCTTAGGGCAAGAGAATTATTTCAGTGCCAACACTTTTCCCAATCCAAGCGGGGATTTAAGTCAATTCGGCTTACTGGCTCCACAAAAAAAATTCACCACTGATTTAATTTTACTAGACAAAATTCGGCAGGCTCTTAAACCGCGCTTACAACTCTTAAGTTCGGAAACTCTAGACTACACTGCGGGCATTCCTTTAAAATTATTAGCCGAGAATCTGCCGGTAAAAATAATCAGCCTCCAAATTGCTAGTAATTTAAGCGTTTTAGACCATATAAATTTTGGTCAAGATTTAGGTGCGGTTTTACAAGCCCAATCAAAAAAAATTGCTTTAATCGCTTCAGGAGATTTATCCCAACGACTAAAGAAAAGCTCCCCTAGCGGCTATTCACCCAAAGGAGCAAAATTTGATAGCAAGATTATTACTGCCTTAGACGCTGGAGCTGAAGCAGCCGACCAATTAACTGCTATTGACCCTCAGTTGGCAGCTGCAGCCGGTGAATGTGGCTTAAAACCCTTAGCCGTGCTAATCGGGGCTTTAAGTGGTTGCGTTTTTGAGGCCGATATCTTAAGCTATCAAACGGAATTAGGAATCGGCTATTTAAGCGCCGATTTACCAATTAAAGCTTATGCAGAACCAGGAACCGTCGTCACTGGCGGAAATACTAAATAACAAAGCTAAAGCCCAGACTAAAAAACCGCCGGCTTACGACTGGCAGGAGAAAGCTTTATGGGTGATTAAAGAACTAAATATTCCTGCCGAGAAAAAATCTTCTGTTTTTCAAATCTGTAAGAAAACCCCCTCCCATCTAGTGGAGCGAGCCGTTAATGACACTAAGGAATTAATGCCAACCGGGGAAAAGTGGCGTTATTTTTTTAAAATTATTTCCGAATCAAAATAAAGAATTTATGGCCAAAATACTTCCGATTGTTTTACATCCTGCCCCTTCCCTCCGTGAAGTTTCTAAACCAGTTCCTCTGGCTGATTTGGCAAACAAAGAAATGAAAGAACTAATTGAAGATATGAAAACTACGATGATGGCCTTAGATGGCGCCGGCCTAGCCGCCCCGCAAATTGGAAAAAATATTCGCTTAATTGTAATTAATAATGAACAAAGTAAAGAAATAATTACCCTTGTTAATCCAGTAATTACCAAAAAATCTTGGGGTCGAAAAGTCGATCAAGAAGGCTGCCTCTCAGTTTTAGATGCCAAAGGTGATTTTATCTACGGACCAGTTTCCCGTCACAAAAAAGTTAATTGTGTTTACTCCGATGAATTTGGACAGAAGAAAAAAATTGAAGGTGACTGGCTAATTTCCAGAATCATCCAACACGAAGTTGATCATTTAGATGGCATTCTCTTTATTGATAAGCTGGAAAACCAAAAAACCGATTAAGTAATCGGTTTTTGTGACTTTTTTAAGCGTTGCCTTCGCTTTTTAGAGAAATAATATAAAAGCCAGAGCAGGAGCGCAGATAATCCTAGCCATTGGATTTGGGAATAATATTTTGAGAGCCGATCTTGGTTAGCTCCTAAAAAATAACCAAGGAGGGCTAAGATGGTGACCCAGATGCCGGCCCCAAAGACGGTGTAAAATACAAAACTCCATAAAGGCATCTTCACAAAACCGGCCGGCAGCGAAATTAGCTGACGGACAACCGGAATTAGGCGACCGACAAAAGTGGACTTGGCGCCATTTTTTTTAAAGAATTCTTCGGACCGCGCAATCTTTTCTGGGGTTATTCCCAACCATTTTGAGACTTTGTGATTAGCTAGACGATAGATTAAAGGTCGCCCCAACCAAAGAGCCAAAAAATAATTAATCAAAGCCCCAACTAAACTACCTGAAACTCCAACGATAATCACCCCATATAAATTATAATGGCCGCTATGAGCGAGCCAAGCGGCCGGCGGAATCACTGCCTCAGAAGGAAAAGGAATAAATGAACTTTCAATCGTCATTAAAATGGCAATTCCCCAATACCCCAAACCCTGAGTTACTCCCAAAAACCAAACAATCAAAGATTCCAGCATAGAAATAGCTTAAATAATAATTAGCGATTATAATAATAACATGAGCTCAGACAAAATAACAATTGTTTTCGCCGGTACGCCGGAATTCGCTCAGCCTAGTCTAGAAGACTTGGCCGCTGATGCGCGTTTTGAAATTTTAGGTGTAATTACCCAACCTGACCGACCGGCCGGACGCGGACAAAAAATAGTAACCAGTGCAATTAAGCAGAGCGCCCAGAAATTAGGGCTGACCGTTTGGCAACCTCAAAAAATTAAAAGCTTGGCGGCCGAATTGAAGAAGTTATCGCCGGATTTTTTAGTGGTCGTCGCTTACGGACAACTCTTGCCTATAGAAATTTTAGAAATACCTAAACATGGAGCAATTAATGTTCATGGCTCCCTGCTCCCGAAATACCGCGGCGCTGCTTGTATAGCTGCCCCGATCTTAAACGGCGATAAAAATAGCGGTGTAACAATAATGTTAATGGATTCTGGTTTAGACAGTGGTCCAATTTTAAAACAAACGGAAATTAATTTAGACCCCAAAGAAACAGCCGCCAGTCTTCATGATAAATTAAGCCATTTGGGGGCTAAAGATTTAGGCAATACGCTGGTCAGTTTTTACTCAGGCAAGATCAAACCTAAAGATCAGCCCTTAGAAGGTATTTCTTATTTTTCTAGCTTAAAAAAAGAGGTAGGGTTATTAGAGTGGACTAAATCGGCTGAAATTTTAGATCGGGAAATACGAGCTTATTACCCCTGGCCGGGCAGTTTTACAACTTGGCAAGGGCGACGCCTAAAAATAACTAAAGCTGAGATTTTTAAGGGGAATGGTTTAAAAAATGAACTACCAGGGACAGTTTTGGTGCTTGATAAAAAATTATTAGTTGCCGGTGGACAAGGATTTTTAAATATATTAGAATTACAACTCGAGGGGGGTAGGGTTTTGGAAGCAGAGGTATTTTTAGGCGGACACCCACAAATCGCTCACGCCCAACTTGGCAGTTAAAAAATGGTCCCTTCGTCTAGTGGTTAGGACGTCAGGTTCTCATCCTGGTAACAGGGGTTCGATTCCCCTAGGGACTACGGAAAATAAAAGACGTATCGCAAGATATGTCTCTTCGTTTGTTTTATTCCTTATTCAGAAATAACGACTTTTTGGAGTTTGTTGTTTA
>CAZERN010000041.1:0-4393 GCA_964514675.1 uncultured Gammaproteobacteria bacterium
GAGGTTCACCATTTTGAGCTGCGCCCCAGTGATTTAAAGCGCCTTCAAGAGGCTGACTTATTTATTTACGGCGGAGAAATTTTAGAGCCGGGAGTGGCCAAGATTTTAAGTAGTTTAGAATCTAAAACTCTTGAAGTTTTAGACGCTAGTCAGGTGAGTATTTTGTTGACTGGCAATGATGAACATCTTTATGATGAAGAAGGCGGAAATCACGAAAACGATTTAGAAGCTATTGATCCTCACTTTTGGTTAGATTTTGAAAATGACCAAAAAATAATTAGTGCCATTTCCGAGCAGTTAAGCGCCCTTGCCCCAGAGCATGCTTCATTTTTTAGCCAGCGCGCTAGTGAGTATCAAGATAAACTCAAAGCTCTAGATATTACTTATCAGACTTCTTTAGAAAATTGCCAAAGTCGAGAGTTTATTTATGGTGGGCATTCTACTTTTGCTTACTTAGCCAAGCGCTACAACTTAAACTATTTAGCGGCTCAAGGATTATCGCCTGATGCTGAGCCTGGGGTCCAAACTTTGATTTTATTAAGTCAGCAGGCACAAGCGCAATCTAGTCCTTATATTTTTTACGAAGAATGGGAGAGCTCTAAGGTGGCCGAGACGATTGCTTCTGAAAGTGGGGCTAAGTTAAAGCCTTTAAATTCCGGTCACAATCTATCACCTGCTCAAAAAGAGGCTGGTCTTACTTTCATAGAAATTATGGAAAATAATCTAAGCAACCTTCGCCAGGGTTTAAATTGTCAATAAAAATGAAGATTGTTTCTGTAAAAAATTTAACTTTTGCCTATCAGACCAATCCTGTTTTGGAAAAGGTATCTTTTTCTTTAGACAGTGGCGATTTTATTGCTTTAGCTGGTCCAAACGGCGCCGGTAAAACAACTTTAGTTCGCTTACTATTAGGCTTAAATCAAGGGGCCCAGGGAGAGATTCGCTTATTTGGGAAACCGCTCGCTAAATTTTCTGATTGGTCTAAAATTGGCTATTTACCTCAGCGAATTAATAAGTTTAACCCTTTGTTCCCAGCTACGGTTATCGAAGTTGTCGGTTTAGGTTTGAAAAAAAGAGGATCAAAAAATAAAGAGGCAGCTAATAAAGCTCTAGAATTTTTAGGAATTGATAATTTGCGTGACCGTCCAGTGGCCTCTCTTTCGGGTGGTCAGCAACAGAAAGTTTTTTTGGCTCGAGCCCTAGTTAATCAGCCAGAACTTTTAATTTTAGATGAGCCAAGTACAGCTTTAGATCCAGAATCGCGGCACAGTTTTTTCTCCGCCCTTAGAAAAATTAATCAAGAGCAGGGAGTAGCAATCATTATGATTACTCATGATAGTGCTTCGGCGGGGGATTACGCTCAAAAATTATTATATTTGGATAAGACGGTCATTTTTTATGATTCTTTTGAAGTATTTTGTCAGTCTGAAGAAATGAGTGCCCGCTTTGGTGGCTTCCTGCAGCATTTAATTTGCCATCAGCATCAAAACTAAGTTTATGGAGATTCTTGATTTTCTTAATTACGGTTTTATCCAGCGCGCCTATTTAGCTGGCGCGGCCGTCGCCTCTCTGTCGGCAATTTTGGGGGTCATTTTAGTTTTACGCCAACTATCTTTAATTGGAGATGGTTTAAGCCATGTTAGTTTTGGGGCTTTGGCTCTTGGCTTGTTCTTAGGTATTTATCCTCTTTATGTTGCTTTACCAGTAGTCATTTTAGCTTCCTACTTCATCATGGTCTTAAAAGACAAGACTAAGCTTTATGGAGATGCGGCGATTGCGATTGTCTCCGCGGTCGGTATTGCGGCCGGCGTTATCTTGGCAAGTTTAGCTCAAGGCTTTAATGTTGACCTCTTCTCTTATTTGTTTGGTAATATTCTAGCGATTAGCTCAAGTGAGACTCTAATCTCTGTGCTCGTTTCTGTTTCGGTTATTATAATTATTGCTTACCTATATCATGACATTTTAGCGGCCACTTTTGATGAAGAATTAGCTCAAGTTAGTGGGGTGAAAGTTAGACGCCTTAATTTTGTCCTTGCTTCTTTAACTGCTATTTCAGTTGTTTTAGCAATTAAAGTGGTCGGGGTGATGTTGGTTTCCGCTTTACTGGTTATTCCCGCTGTTTCCGCTTTACAGCTTGCTAAAAGCTTTAAAAACGCTTTAATCTGGGCATTAATTTTTGCAATCTTTTCAGTTTTAATCGGAATCTCTTTATCTTTTATTACTGATTTGCCAGCCGGGGCGACCATTGTCATGATTAATTTTTTTATTTTTCTGGCTTCTTGGTTAGGACGGCACTTAAAAAAAGCTTAGTTTCAAAAATCTAAGATTTCGTCTTTTCCGTCCAAAAATGCTACCATTATTAATAGTTAGGGCGGATTTTTTATTGGGTTTTTAATTTGAAAGCTTATGAAAAATTATCTTAGGCGCGGAATTTTAATTATTATTTTAGTTTTAGGACTCGGCTTGTGGTCTAGTCTGACAAATTTCATTCCTGAGGGTCAGGGGGATTTAGGCGTCGAGTCATCTCTAACCTTAAAACCGCAGTTAAAAGAAGAGGCCTTAAATTCCGAAATGGCTGCCTTTATTGCTGCTCGTCAAGAGTTACCAGATAGCGGTCCACTTGTTTCCTTATTGGCGGTGGGGGATTTATCTTTTTCTCGTGGCGTTGAGCAAACAATTATTAAAAACGATAATCTAGAATATCCTTTTTCTGAATTAGGTAATTTTTTGAGTCGAGCTGATATCACTTTTGGAAATTTAGAAACTCCACTTACTGTTGGACGGGTAATTCAGAGCGGGGAAATGATTTTTCGTTCAGATCCGAAAATGGCTGGAGTTTTAAAGAATCAAGGTTTTGATATTGTTTCTTTAGCTAATAATCATACGCCAAATTTTGGGGCTAAAGGTTTGCGTGATACCTTTAATTATTTAGATGAAGCTGGCGTTGCTTATGTCGGGGCTGGTGAAGATGGTCCGCGAGCTTATGCGCCTGTTTATCTAGAGCGTCAAGGGATTAAATTCGCTTTTATCGCTCATAATGATTCTGACGTTGTTCCTGCTTATTATCGCGCTGATGAGAAGGGACCAGGTACCGCTTTAATTGACGAGGATGAGTTAGCGGCGGCCATTTTCACCGCTAAAGAACAAGCCGATTTAGTGATTGTTTCTCTGCATTCAGGGACAGAATATGTTCCCGGCCCTAATTCGCGCCAAACTAAATTTGCTCATGCGGCAATAGATTTTGGAGCCGATCTTGTTATTGGCCATCATCCCCATGTTGTTCAAACTATCGAGGAATATCAGGGTAAATACATTTTTTACAGTTTAGGTAATTTTGTTTTTGATCAATCATGGTCGCAAGAAACAGCTGATAGTTTGGCAGTCAAATTTCATTTTAATAAAGATGGTTTAGTTAGTTTTTTCACTTACCCTTTGCGGATGTATAAACTAGCTCAACCAGCTCCAGCGGCACCAGAAGATGCCAAGAGAATTTTGGAGCGTTTGGATTGGCCACTTGCCATCACGTCAGATTACGCTTGGCAGAGTGGGGAACTGGTCGCAAGTCCGCAATCGGGCGTTTTAGCCAATCAGGCAGTAGGTGGAAATTTAAAAAAGAAGGAAAGCGCTGACTTAAATCATGACGGAATTAGTGAAGAATATTATCTAGAGCGAGGCCGTTTAGTTGCTAAACAGGCGGGTAATTTTTTGTGGGAGACGCCAGAGACCTGGTGGGTGGAAGATTTTGTCGTCGGTGACAGCAATCATGATGACCGGGCGGAGATTACTATTGCTTTGTGGCGGTCTGGAGATTTTAATTCTAAAAATTCTTTTTGGCCCAGTAGAAATCAAGATGGTTCTCTAGTGCGACAATTTCTCTTAACTCTCCAATCTGACGCCAATGGTTTTAAGCCTTTTTGGGTTTCAGCTGCTCTTGAGTCGCCGCAGTGCTCTTTATCTTTAAAAGATGTTGATGATGATGGTTATGAGGAGTTAATAGCGTTAGTTGCTGATTATGAAAATTCGCCTCTTTGCCAGTCGCAGCGAGCCGCTGTTTGGCGTTGGACTAGTTGGGGTTTTGTGTTAGAGTGGGAAAGTGGGCCTCTTAAACATATAGCTTTCCCTGGTTTTAATTCGGGGGAATAGTTGTCTCGTCAATTGGTTGGTTAAGGATTGGCTTTTTTTAAAAAACTTGTTAATCTAGAAAAATCGGAGAGGTGCCAGAGTGGTCGAATGGAACAGTCTTGAAAACTGTCGTCGGTGAAAGCTGACCGTGGGTTCGAATCCCACCCTCTCCGCACTGAATCAAAATCGCTTTTATTTTCAATTTTAGAGAGTATGTTATATGGCTCTTTATATGAAATATTAGCGATTTTTTTATTGCTAATTTCAGCGT
>CAZERN010000042.1:0-4233 GCA_964514675.1 uncultured Gammaproteobacteria bacterium
TTTTTCGGTGCGGGTAAAAGTTAAGTTTTGTTTAACCAAATGAACCATTCTTTTTTCAAGTTCTTTTAAATCCCCTTCGGTAATCTTAGTGTCGCCAAAGTCGATATCGTAGTAGAAACCAACGTCAATACTAGGCCCAATTGCTAACTGGGCGTGGGGGTACTTTTCAATGACCGCTAACGCTAGCAGGTGAGCAAGCGAATGGCGCTTGGTCGTCACTGGGGCGACCGGAAGATTTTTCTCGGACATAAGATTTAGATTTTATTTAAAGTCACTGCTCTTTAGTTTGGGCTCTAAAAAACCCGCCTCGGCAGCAGCATAAGTTAAACTTACGCAGTTACCGGGACGGGATTTACATCTCGCGGTTCCACCCGATTTTTAAACGGCCTTAATGAAACCGTTTAACTCTTTTTATTTGTTTGCTTCCTTAGCGGAAATGGCGCGTCCATAGATTTCTATAACCGAGCGCTGGTTTGGTAGGCCAGCCAATCAGAAGCCTTTCTATTATATCAATAAATTAAACTTTTTCAAGAGTTTTACCTATTTAGCTATTTTAATTTAATCTGATAAATGTTTCCGGTCCGACTATCAGAGAAGGTGAGTTTATTTTGGGAGTCGTCGACAATTACCTCATTAATATTATATTGACCATCAGGAATGGCAATTAAAGTCCGAGTTCTGTTTTGAAGATTAATTTTATAAATCTCATCGTGACTGTCGGCGGCAATTGAGCGGAAGATTCCCGAACCTTCTTCAAGTTCCGTGGGGACGGCGCAATAGATTTCTGTGTTAGTTGCGAAAGCGCATTTGTCTGCCCAAGTGTTTAGCCCTAAACTTTGACGGTTTTCGCTAATTCGATCTCCTTGAGCGTCAACTATCCAGAGCAGTGGTTTTAGGTCACTGTTTACATTATAAACACTGTAAAGAAGGCGATCACCAGTTTTTGACCACTCGTAAGTCAAGCCCCGACCCTCAACAATAGTTGATTTAAAATTTTCTCCATGCAAGCCAACAAAGAATACTTCTTGGCGGTTAAAATCTAAACTGCGAGTATAAGTCGCAACTATTTGATTATTCGGTGACCAGCCCGGGGTTACCTTATCAGCGTTTGTGCCAATTTCTTCTAAATTATAAACTTGAGAGCCATCATCAGAGGCGACTGTTAAAAAACGGTTGCCTGGGTCAAGGCCGATACTTTTAGTAATCACTTGATCGCTCTGTGGTGAAAAAGAAAATTCTTCCCAGTGAGCTGGGAAACTCACCTGCTTCTCTTTGCTGAAATCATATAAGATTTTACTTTTATCAGGGTATTCCAAAACCGCTTTTTTCCCGTCCGGTGCCCAAGTAACGTTTTTGACACTGAAAAAAACTTGGTCACTAATTTTTTCTGCCTGTCCATCTGCATTAAGACGATAGAAGAGACCATCGTCGGTGTTATAATACTGAACACCGCTACTACTGTTGGTTAAGCCAATTGTTGGACTATCTACAATCAAGTCCACTCTAGTGACGCCACCAACTGCCTGAGCTGAGGGTTCGTTAGGGTCGGGTGGCATTGTGTCTCCCGGTCGCCAGGGGGTGGTTGAAGATTCTCCTTCGCTGCCTGGTAAAACTCCGGGAGTGCTTGTTTCTGTTTGCCCCTCACTCTCGCCAGCGGTTGGCAGGGTGCCGGTCGCCACTATTCCCGGTTCAAAAGGTTCTGGCTCGTTTATTAAGTTACCGCTAAAAAAAACTCGGAAAAGTAGATAGCCCAAGAGAACTGTGATTAAAATAAAACCAATAACTAGGAAGAATTTTTTTTGCTTGTCCGAGAAGACCATATTTTTGAAAAGAGAATTAATAAAAAGTTAGGATTACTTTTCTTTTATCTAGTAATATTATATAATACAATCATCTAAGCGGCAAACCATTTGATTGTTTTTACAATCTTTGGCTCCATGCCTTTTTTAAGATTTTATGGGTTTATTTTCAAAAGCACCGCTTTCTTTTCTCGGCGTTGATATTGGTGACTCTTCTATAAAAATGGTGGAGTTGGTTCGTAAAGGGAAAAGGATTTATTTAAAAAATTACGCTTTCAGTGAGACTGTTAAGGATGTTAAGTTTACCAAAATTGAGGACACTGCCTATCTAGCCAAAGCAATTCAAAAAATCCACACCGACTCAAAAATTGTTTCTCGTCGGGTGACGGCATCTTTACCAACTTTTGCCGTCTTTTCTTCAATTATTACTTTAAGCGGAGTTAATCCAAAAAATTTACACGAAGCTGTTTTAGAAGAGGCGCGCAAAGTTATTCCTTTGCCTTTAGATGAGATGAAGATTGATTATAAAGTTATTACTGACTCGCCTACCGAAAAAAAGGATCGTAATGTACGGGTATTTCTGACCTGTTCCCCCCGTAAAATAGTTCGTAAGTATATTGATATTTTCCGCCAAGCCGATATGGAGCTGGCTTTTTTAGAGACGGAAACTTTTTCTCTTGTCCGTTCGCTGGTGGGCAATGATAAGTCAACAACAATGGTTGTCGAGATTGGTGCTAACAGTACTGATATTTCCGTTGTTCGTGAAAGCATTCCGGTTTTAAATCGTAGTTTGGAAATTTGCGGGTCCACTTTAACTCAAGCTTTAGCTGATTCTTTAGGGATGACTTTTCAGCAGGCGGAACAATTAAAAATGGATCTTTCCTTATCAACCCGGGTTAGTAAAGATGGTGTGGCTAGTCCTGATGATTTTTCCGGGGTTATTATCAAAGCCTTAAGTCCAATTGTTAGTGAGATTAAGTATTTACTGGATTTTTATAATTCTTCTAATGCCTTGCCGGTAGAAAAGATTGTTTTATCGGGGGGCGGCGCCCTTCTTGGCGGTTTGCCAGAATATCTAAGTAATCAATTAAATTTACAAGTAATTATTGGCGATTCTTTTAACCGGGTTTTATACCCAGATGAATTGCGGCCAATTATTCACGAGGTTGGCCCGAGTTTAGCGGTTGCCGTTGGACTAGCTCTTCGCGAAGTAGAAAAATAAAGTTCGTGATTTTTGTTTATGCCTGTTTTAAAAAAAACAAAACCCCATGCTTCTCTTGCTCCAGACTTAGCTTCTAATCCGGAGGTTTTAGAGGTGAACTTGGTTCGTGATGAGGTGGCTGTAGAATTTAATTGGGGGCGCCGTCTCGGGTCGCTGTTTTTAATTTTACTCTTAGTTGCTGCTTTAGTGGCGGAGATTTATTTTGGTTTAGATTGGTGGCAGGGGCAAGAAAGAACTCAGGCCGAGAAATTAAGAGCCGAACATTTAATCGCTACAGGACAGATAAATAATATTAATAATAACTCTAAAGATTTTTTTGATTTTAAAAATAAGACATCTTTAGTGGAACAATTAATTGACCAACATATTTATTGGAGTGACTTCTTTACCTGGTTAGAGCAAAACACTTTAAGTTCGGTTCGTTATTTAGATTTTAGTGGTGATATCGGTGGTGACTATACTTTAGCGGCCCAAACTAAAAATTATCGTGATATCAGTTGGCAGACGAAAGCTTTTAAAGATAACCCTTGGGTAGACGAGGTTTCTGTTTCGTCCGGGGTTTTACAAGAAGAAGATATTGAAAATTCTGACATTAAAGAGGAGTGGGTGAATTTCAGTGTCGTCTTGAAGATAAAACCCCAAATTTTTTATCGTCTGAAATCACAGGCAGAAGGTGTTAGTGATGCTAATCTAAATCAAGATAATCTTGAGTCCAATTCAGCAACCAGTACCGATGTTTCTGAAATCGATTTGCCCTTAGTCAGTGATCTTGAAGATTTTAATGTTTTTGAACCAAATTTCCCGCCCTTAACTTCTGAGGGTGAGCCAGAGCCTGCGCTTGATAATGAAGTTGAGTCAAACCAAACTGAACCGCCAACGGTTGTTACCCTAAGCGATGAGGGTATAGAGACTGAACCAGAATCCGTCATCATTTTTGAATAATTTTTTATGAATTCCGCTCTCGCTAAGCAAAATAAAATAAATACTTTACTGAACCACTACTTTAATCTCGGCGTGATTGTGTTGGCAGTTTTCTTGTTGTTTTTGAGCTATCTTTTACTTTTGCGCCCCAAGGTGGATGAGGTTGTTTTGTCAGCCCAAGAAACAATTACTTCTCAGCAACGCTTATTGTCTGCAGAAAAAACCCGTTTAAACAGATTAGAAGAAGCGGTGACTGCCTATTCTCAAATTAATCCGATTGATATTGAGCGA
>CAZERN010000043.1:0-4137 GCA_964514675.1 uncultured Gammaproteobacteria bacterium
TAATTCCTTTATCAGTGAGTTTTCTGGAGCAAATTCTTTTTTCTTTTTAAATCAGGAAAATCGAGGCGCTCCGGCAGCCCGCAACGCTGGTTTAAGCCAAGCCCACGGCGAATATTTATTCTTTTGTGACGCTGATGCTGTTTTGGTGCCAACGGCGCTTGAGTCTTTGCAATCAGCTTTGCTTTTTGATCAAAACGCCGCTTTCGCCTACTCCTCTTTTAAGTGGGGAAAACATTTGTTTAAGGTTGGCCCTTTTGATTTTGATCGTTTACGGCGCGAGCCCTATATTCACACAATGTCTCTAATCAGACGCAGCTCTTTTCCAGTTGGCGGTTGGGATGAAAATTTAAAGCGTTTTCAGGATTGGGATTTGTGGTTGACTATTTCTAGCTCTGGCGGTTATGGTGTTTTTGTTAATCAGATTTTATTTACTGTTAGCCCTGGTGGTCATATCAGTTCTTGGATGCCTTCTTTCTCTTATCGCTGGTTGCCGTTTTCGCCCGCAGTGAAAAAGTATCAAGCGGCTAAAAAAGTTATTTATACTAAGCATCAAATCGCATGAAGTTAATTGGAAAGAGTACTTGGCTCACCTTTGCTGGATTGGCTTTAGTCAGTGGTCTGTCAATTGTTAATTATTTTTTTCCGGCATATAGCTCAATTATCTTAGTATTCATTGGTGTGCTTGTCTTTGCGCTCGCTTTTTATCGTTTAGAGTACGGCGTCTTAATCGCTATTGCCGAACTAATCATTGGTTCTAAGGGGCGTTTATTTGATCAGGGGTTAGTATCTCTAAGAATGGTTATTTTTAGCGCTGTCCTGGCTGCTTATTTACTGAAAATTATTAGAGAACGGTCATTGGGACCGCTTCAAGAATTTACGGCTAAAAATTGGGCCTGGCCTTTCTTTTTGGCTCTTTTAGTATTTTTAGGCCTGGGCGTTTTAAGCGGTCTGGGTTACGCCTATCCTCTTGGGACAGTTTTTGCCGATGCTAACAGTTGGCTCTTTCTGGGGTTATTATTTCCTTTAATTGCTGTTTATTATCAAGCTTCGGCAACCACCTTCGAGCGTTTAGTTCAAGTTTTAAGTGGCGCCCTGTTGTGGTTGATTGGTGAAACATTTTTTATTTTATTTTCCTTTACTCATAGTTTACCTTTTATCTCCGATCTTTATTGGTGGCTGCGTAAAACTGGTTTAGCGGAAGTTACGGCGACGGCTGGTTCTTGGTCACGAATTTTTTTCCAGTCCCATCTTTATCCAGCCTTAGCCGTTGTGATTTTGCCTTTTGTTAAAATTAAAAATCGGGCCGCTGTTATTATTTTAAGTAGTTTATCTTGGGGGGCTTTAATCCTTTCTATGTCCCGCAGTTTTTGGTTAGCCGTCGCTTTTGCTTTAGGAGCTGGCATTTTAATGCTTTTAATCTGGCGACGCTGGCGTCCGGCCGGACAAGCTTTTTTAAAAGTTCTGATTCCGGCGTTTTTAGGTTTCGTCCTAATTTTTGCGACCGCTGCTTTTCCTTTTCCTGATCCTGGAAAAATTTCCACTGAGGCTTTCTCAAATCGCTTAGAGATAGACAGCGGCGAGCCGGCAGTGGCTTCGCGCTGGTCCTTGCTTGGTCCTTTATGGGGCGCGATTAAAGAACATTGGCTTTTAGGTAGCGGCTTTGGTCGGGAAATTGTTTATGAAACCTCCGACCCCCGTTTTTTAGATATGCAAAAAACCAGCACTTATAGCACTTATGCTTTTGAGTGGGGTTATTTTGGACTTTGGTTAAAAATCGGCGTCTTAGGGCTTTTAAGTTATTTAACCTTACTTGCTTATTTAGTTTTTAAAAATTTGAAGCGTTGGTGGGCGGGGGATAATCTCGCTGGTAGTTTAGCCTTAGCTTTACTAGCTCTTTTGGCAATTCACTTCTTTACTCCTTACCTAGACCATCCACTCGGTTTTTTGGTTTGGTTTTTAATTTGGATAATTACTCAGAACCAGTCTCGCTTGCAAAATAACTTGCCAGAAATAACAAAATAGCGTATATTAAATGGCGTTAAATTTAAAGTCGCCTTTTAGGCGATTGTTAGTTTTTAAGCCTTTAAACTATGTCTTCAGATCAAATTATTACTCAAGCTGGTTACGACAAATTAAAAGAAGAGCATGATTTTTTAACAACGATTAAGCGTCGCGAGATTGCTGATCGAATTGAGCGTGCTAAAGATTTAGGCGACTTATCCGAAAACGCTGAATACAGCGAGGCCAAGGATGCTCAAGCCCTAAACGAAGGTCGTATTTTAGAATTGTCGGCGATTTTAAAAAATGTTACGGTTGTTAACCACAAATCCAATGGTGAGGTGGTTTTAGGTTCGGTAGTCACCGCCAAAGTGAACGGCAAGGAAAAGCAATTTACCATCGTCAGTTTTAATGAAGCCGACCCTATTAACGGTTTAATTTCTAATGAATCTCCTTTAGGGGTTGCCTTTTTGGGGCAGAAAAAAGGTGCTATAGTAGAAGTAGAAGCCCCGCGGGGGAGAGTGGTTTATAAAATTATTAAAGTTGCCTAAAATATGACTAATGAGCTGGCGGCTAATTCCGGAAGTGAACGGGAGGATCGTTTAAAAAAGTTAGCCTCTTTAAAAGAGTTAAATATTGCTGCTTATCCGGCTCAAGTTCAGCGCGATCAATCCATTGCTGATTTTTTGAAAGACTTTGATGATTTAATTAAATCAGGAAATAAAGTCTTTTTAGCTGGTCGTTTGCGGGCTAAGCGAGAGCACGGAAATTTAGCTTTTGCCGATTTAGAGGACGCCAGTGGTCGTTTGCAGTTAGTATTTTCTAAAAAAGAACTAGGTCCAGAAAAATACAAAACTTTTTTGAAGTTGATTGATGTTGCTGATTTTATTCAAGTAAATGGCAGTGCTTTTTTAACTCATAAAGAAGAGAAAAGTTTATTTGTAAATGATTGGACTTTACTGACTAAAGCCTTGCGACCTATTCCGGACGCTTGGTATGGCCTTAAAGACGAAGAGGAGCGTTTACGCAAGCGCTATTTGGATTTACTGCTTAATAAGGAAAAGCGAGATTTATTTGAAAAAAAGGCTCATTTTTGGGGAGTGGTAAGAGATTTTATGAAGCGCCACGGCTTTTTTGAAGTGGAAACGCCAACTTTAGAGTTAACCACTGGCGGCGCGGAGGCTAATCCTTTTAAGACTCATCACGATGATTTTGATTTAGATGTTTATTTGCGTATTTCGGTCGGCGAATTGTGGCAGAAGCGCTTGATTGCCGCTGGCTTTGAAAAAGTTTTTGAAATTGGCCGAGTTTATCGTAACGAAGGTTCTAGCGCTGATCATTTGCAAGAGTTTACTAACCTGGAATTTTATTGGGCCTATGCCGATTATCGCTTGGGTATGAAATTATCCCAAGAGCTGTATCAAGAAATTGCTCAGCAAGTTTTTGGTCGAACCCAATTTGAGACAAGAGGAATGAAGTTTGATTTAGCGGGGAATTGGCCAGAAGTTGATTACTGTACCGCCGTGAAAGAAAAAACCGGTCTTGATATTCTGGTAGCCACTGAAGAGGAGATGAAGGCTAAGTTAGATGAGCTTGCAGTGAAGTATGATGGTGATAATCGTGAACGTTTAATTGATACACTTTGGAAGTATTGTCGTCGTCAGATTGCCGGTCCAGTTTTTTTAGTTAATCATCCGAAATTAGTTTCCCCTTTAGCAAAAGCCAAAACTGACAATCCTGAACTCACTGAAAGATTTCAAATTATTATTGCTGGTTCTGAGGTGGGTAACGGCTTTTCGGAATTAAACGATCCTCTTGATCAGGCGGAGCGTTTTTGCCTTCAGCAGGAGCTTATTGATCGGGGCGACAAAGAAGCGATGATGCCGGATTGGGAGTTTGTGGAAATGTTGGAGCACGGCTTACCGCCAACCTGTGGTTTTGGTTTTGGCGAAAGATTGTTTGCTTTTATGTGCGACAAGTCGGTACGCGAAACCACTTTATTCCCACTTTTAAAACCTAAACAAGAGGAATAATCTATGCGACTTTGGAGTTTGAGCCCTAAGTATTTAGACAGCAAGGGCTTGGTCGCTTTGTGGCGAGAAGGTCTTTTGGCAAAAAAAGTTTTAGAAGGGAAGACTA
>CAZERN010000044.1:0-3947 GCA_964514675.1 uncultured Gammaproteobacteria bacterium
AGATAAGATTTGACCAAAAAGACAATGCTCGCCAAACGGCGAGCTTTTTTTATTTAAAGAGTTTGTCTCGATCTAAAGTTCCTGACCAATATTTTTCCAGGGTTTCGTTTTGATAAGAAAAATTATTTAAACGACTGCCTGATTGTTTCTGAAAGTAAAGCTCATAATTAGTTGAGTTAATTTTTGCCGGTAAGTAATAACTTAAAGTTACTTCTTTTTTTGTTCCCGGCTCAATACTCCAGAAAAATCCAAACACTGTTTTATTTATCGCTTCATCTGTGGTGACAGAAAAATCATTCAAACCACTATGATTTATCAGCTCGCTACCCTTTGGCACTAAAATACGAGTATAACTGCGATAACGAGTTGTACGCCAATCAAAACCGCCCTCATGGTGGTAATCTAATTTAATCGTCGCCACTAAGCGCTGATCACCACTAATTTGATAATTAATGTTTTTTCGCATAACAGCGTCGGTTTTGTAAGCAGCTAAATTAGCATCCACGACCATTAAATAATCATTGGCAGTTGTTTTAATTTCTCCACCCCAACCTAAACTGCTAACCAGATTTTGATAGCTAGAATCATTGAAATAGATTTGTAAATCTCGACGCGCCTTAGCATCATCCATAATTTCCAAGAGCTCCGGGAAGCGATTCAAAGGAACCGTAAAAAGGCGTTCTTTTAGCTCAGAAACGATTTCATTAATAATTTCTTTACGATCCCAAGAGCTAATCTCTTGCTCCGCATAAGCAATTTCTACATTATATTGTAAAAGTGATTGAAAGTTTTCACTGGTATAAGTATCGTCACCGACAGTAATTGGACCGACAAAATCAAGCAAACGGGAGATTAAACCAGGATTAAGAGCAAAAACCGCCACGGGCTGGTTTGGAACAGGACCAGTACACGCGCTTTCAGCTAAATACATTTTCTGAACCTGTTTAGCTGCTGTCGGCCAATCAGGAGACCAGTTGGCGTCTCTTAACCACCAGTATTTAACTTTCATATACTCAGCCACTGGCTCTGGTGGGGTCTCAAAGATCTTATCAATACAGGGCATGTCTAAATGATAAACATCTTCAGTAACAATTTCCCCTAAAGATCCGTTTTTTACTTTTATTAAACCGTAGGTGCCGATAAAACCACCCGTCGGCCGCAATTCATCGTTATTTTGAAGAACCAGAAGAAAAACACTTTCCTCTGGATAGCCCGCCAACCCAGGCAACATTTGAGAGACTGGCGAAAGGGTTGCGAGAAGATTATTAGCCGTATTTAATTTTTCTTTTAAATCACTTATTTGCGCCTCAAAGGGGAGTAAAATTCCAACCCGGTGGATTTGATCAAGATTTAAAAGAGCTAAACTTAAATTAGCCTTCAGACCCTTTAACTCTGGGGCGGCTTGATACAAAAGCGCGAGAGTTTCCTGTTTTTCACTTTCAGCTAAATCCCCAAAATTATGAGTCGCTAAAGCAGTTTGCGAAAAATTTTCTAAAAGCAGGCTGGCCTGACTAAAAGAGCGACTTAAAATTTCCGCGGTTTTAGTCAAAGCCTCAAGATCGGCTAGTGAAACCGAAATTGGGGCCAAATTAGCGGCTACTCGGTTATTTTTTATGTCCTCTAGATTACCCAAAGCCTCATTAAAAGCAGCCGTTGCTAAATCAGATTCCAACCTGGCATCAAGATAACTTCCGTCCTTAACTAAATTAAAAGCGTTTTCTAAATTATTTTTCCCTTTAGTTAAATTCTGATAAAAATCCTGAGAAGCACCCACCTTATTAGAGAGCGAAAGAGCGAGAATAATCAGAACGACTAAAAACGTTAAAATTAAAATTCCTATTATTTTTCCAGTATTTTTAAGGCCTTTTTTCATAAAAAATAATTATTTTACCGCCTTAGTTAGGTGATCAGAAACAACCATTTTTTTAGAACTTAAAATCTCGTTTAAGAAAATATCCCCAAGTTCTAGACGATAAGAGTATTCCGCCTCGGTCATTAAAGTGTAGTTGATTTCGCGCCCTAACTCTTGTTCAAAAGAGCGTAAACGCTTTAAAAATAAGTCTTTTTTTAGATCGCCAACAATTATCAAGTCAGTAACGCTTTCAGGACTATTAACAAAAAAGCCGCTAAGAATAAAAAGTTGCGGCGTACAAATTTTTTGCACATCAGCGATAAATTTACTGATACCGCTTAACTGAGCCTTTAGAAACAAGGCGCGAAGTTCATTAAAAAGCAAAAAGTTACTATTAACTGCATAATACTTTTTTTCTTTACCGGTCGCCTCTTTATCAGCCACCTCAATTAAACCTAATTCCTCAAGATTATTAAGCTCACGACGAACAGAATTGACTTGTAAATCAAGATCGCGAGCCAATTGACGCAAGTAATGTTGCTTGTCTGGCTCAATTAAAAAAGCGTTCAATATTTTTACTCGAGCCTCAGAACCAACTACTTTATTTAACATAACTTTATCTATTTATGATTTTATAGTATAATATTGACAACGAGGAGTCAAACAAAAAGCGATAAAATGCGCTAAGAAATCAGATAAAAACTGCCTCGATTTTTCAATTTATGTCTAATAAAATTGCCTCGGTTATTCTAAACTCCGGCCGCAGTGATGATTACGCCGGTGAAGCTTATGTTTCCCAACCGGATTCTCACAAAGAACGCCTGGCTGGTAAAATTTTTGTACTGGCCGAAATGAGCGCTCGCAAAAGTGAGTCTCAAAAAATAATTAGCTTCCTAGCTAATGTTTTTGAGTATAATTATTATGGCGACGAAAAGCTTTTACTCCGCGAAAAGTTAGAGGATTTAGAGGTTGAAGATATCTTTGAAAGTGTTCTAGCTAAAGTTAATCAGGCTTTGATTGATTTTCTAGAAGAAGAACGCCTTCATCTTAACCCAGAAACAACCAATTTTACTTTAGGTGTTATTTACAACAATAAGTTATATTTTTCCACCTACGGCCGCAATAAAGCTTTCTTAATTTACCGTCGTCAAGGAGATTACGAAATTTTAAATGTTGAAATGACCGCCAAAGACGGCGGCGCGATTAATAGTAAAACTGAACTTGATGAGGATGGTGAACCTTTAGACCCACCGATCACCAAAATTTTCTCCTCGGTTATAAACGGTGAAATTCCACCATATTCCTATTTTTTATTTACCAACGAGGCCTTGCCAGAATATTTATCACACGGAGAAATGGCCAACATTATCACAAAGTTGCCACCAATGGTCGCCGCCGAACAAATTAAAAACTTTTTAAAAAGTGTTAATTCTTTTGTTCCCTTCTTAGGCATTATTATTAAAAGTAATATCGGTGGGAACTTGGCGGATAATTTTAATTACGATGATGAGGCTCAGCCAGCTAGACAGTTAGCCGATAATTTTCCACCCCGACAGACAGCGATCAAAAAAGCTCAATCTTCAATTTCTCACCTAAATTATACTGAGCAAAAAACCGAAAAAATGCTCGCTTCGGCGGGAGCAATTAGCTTTAAGGGCTTAACTCGTGTATCTAAAAATCTTTTTAACCGTCTCAAGCCACCAACTAAAGAAAAGAAAGCAATTCTAACCTACCAAGAAGATGGCGCTGCCATTACCCCAACTCCAAGAGAAAAAAGTCGCCTAAATTTACCGCTCCGCGATTCCTTTTTAATAAAAAGTAAAGTTTCTTTTAAGAAATCACCTCAATTAAATAACAAAAAAATTAAAGGCTCTCTTAAGCGTTTATTGGTTATTTTTACCCCTAGTTTTTGGGCTAATCTTTTTGGCGCTTTTGGGTCCTGGTTACACTCTTTAAGCCGGCAGCACAAATTAATGATTGGATCTAGCCTAATCTTAGTAGTTGTTTTAAGCGTCTCCTTGGTAATCACTCGGCAAAATAATCAACGCCAAGAGGCTGATGAGCAATTTATTGCTGTTGCTGCCGAGATTAAAGA
>CAZERN010000045.1:0-3933 GCA_964514675.1 uncultured Gammaproteobacteria bacterium
TAAAATTAACCAAACAATCCAAGTCATAGATTTTTAAATTAAATTTATTAATTATTTAACACTTCCAAATTCAAAGAAAACTCATGTTCGCTAATCTTAACCAAATCAGCTGTCGCTGCGTCAATAAGCTCGCAGTCTGTACTTAGTGTAGCCGTCTTTATTTCTTCTTTTTTAGCGCTTAGAAAATCAGTGATTTCTTGATCAGCCCCACCAATAATTACTTTAGTTCGGTCAGCTAAATTAAGATTAAGATCTTTCCGCTTTTTATTGATTAAACGGATAAACTCCCTTGTCCAACCAGCGCGCTCTAGTTCCGGCGTAATTAATGTATCTAACTTGAGCGTTAAAGAGTCGGCTGTCTCCCAAATTAATTCTTTAATATTTAATTCTTCCGTAATCAAGGCTTTATATTCTTCGGGCAAGCTAGCGCTAGGGTAACCCACCGTCGCCGAAGCTAAGGCCTGACGAACTTTAATTCCAGCGGCATCCCGTTCAGCTAGACCAAGCTCAACTACTTTGCGGACTAAAGACATATTCGTTAAAACAGTTTCATCTTTAGTGTTCAAAGGTGTTGGTATTGGCCAAGTTTGTAAATGGACAGACTGACTAGAGTCGTTAAAGTTATAACCAACTGTTTCCTGCCAGATATTTTCCGCGCTAAAAGGCAGAAACGGCGCCATTACTTTTGCTAATTCTGAGAGGACATAACGCAGCACCGCCAAAGCCGAATCCTTATCATTTCCAGCCTCTTTGAAGCGATCTCGAGAACGGCGTAAATACCAGGTCGAAAGTTCATCAATGAAATCTGTAATCGGGCGCATCGCTTTAGGCAAGTTGTAAGCCTCAAGAGCAGCGGTAACCTCAATTTCCAGTTGCGATAATTTAGCTAAAATCCAAGAGTCTAAAACATTACTAACCTCAGGACGAGAAAAAGAAGTCTCTGATTCTTCGGCATACATTTCGTAGAACTTATAAACATTATTTAGAATCATCACATTCTTCCGTAAAGCATCGGCCACTCCTTTTTCTGAAAAATTAAAATTCTCAGCCTGCATCACAGGGGCGGCTAACAGATAAGCGCGTAAAGCATCAGCGCCATATTTATCCAACAAAAGGTCAGGGTCAGGATAATTTTTAAGGCGCTTAGACATCTTTTTCCCGTCCTCAGCTAAAACAATTCCGTTAACCACAACCTGATCAAAAGCGCGAGTCCCTTTTACCGCCACTCCTAAAACATGGGTGTAATAAAACCAAGCTCGGGTTTGATCGACACCCTCAGCAATAAACTGAGCCGGGAAATTAGCTTCAAATTTCTCTTGATTAGCAAAAGGATAATGCTGCTGAGCGTAAGGCATAGAACCGGACTCAAACCAACAATCTAAAACATCAGGAATTCTAGTCATTGTTTGACCACAATCAGGACAAGGAAAGGTTAACAAATCAACTTTGTCTTTATGAATATCAGTAATCGGAGAAACACCGGTTAATTTTTCTAACTCTGCTACCGAACCAACCAAGTGTCTATGACCATTAGCACACTCCCAAATTGGAATCGCACTAGCCCAAAAGCGTTGTCTGGAAATAGACCAATCACGCGCACCTTCTAGCCAGTTCCCGAAACGACCTTCTTTAATATGCGTTGGTGACCACTTAATTTTCTTTGCCTCTTCAAGTAGTTGTGTCTTAATTTTGGTGATATTTACAAACCAAGAAGAGGTGGCGTAATTTAACAAGGGCGTATCACAGCGCCAACAGTGCGGATAACTATGCTCATACTTAGCTTTAGAAAAAAGTAAATCACGATGAGCTAAGTTTTTAATAATCTCGATATCAGTTGCTTGATGATCGCCGGCAGGCTTAACGTTTAAACCGGCAAATTCCTTCACTTCCGCTTTAATTGAACCATCAAAAGCCACATGTTGGACAAAAGGCAGGCCCTCTTTCTGACCCAGAATTAAATCATCTTCACCAAAAGCGGGAGCAATATGAACAATTCCTGTCCCCTCTTCGGTATTAACAAATTCCGCCCCATAAATTTTCCAACCATTTTCTCGCTGCGGCAGCTGAGTATCACCCGCATAATCAGAAAAAAGCGGCTGATAAGCCTGGCCTATTAAATCAAGCCCTTTAAATTCAGAAATTATTTCATAATTCTTATCGGCTAAAACTTCGGCGGCTCGCTCTTTAGCTAAAATATAAAAATGTTCATCAATTTTTACCTTGAGATAATCAATCGCCTCATTAACCGCTAAGGCAACATTACCGATTAAAGTCCACGGGGTAGTTGTCCAAGCAAGAATAAAAGTTCCTGGTTCAGAAACTAATTCAAATTTAGCGACCGCTGATAAATCTTTGATTGTTTGATAACCTTCGGCAACCTCTGACTGGGAAACAGTTGTTTCGCAGTGAGGGCAAATATGCATGGAGCGATAGTCCTGATAAATTAAATCTTGATCCCAAAGTTTTTTCATTACCCACCAAACCGATTCCATGTAATCTAAATCCATGGTCCGATAAGGGTTGTCCATGTCCACCCAACGGCCAAGTCGATCAATAGTTGTCCGCCACTCGTCAGCATAAGTTAAAACGCGTGCCCGACAAGTGTCGTTAAACTTTTCAATTCCCAGTTCAATGATTTCTTTTTTACTTTTAACTCCTAGCTCTTTTTCAACAATATTCTCAATCGGTAAACCATGACAATCCCAACCCCAACGACGCTCCACCGAATAACCGCACATAGTTTGATAGCGCGGAATAACATCTTTAATAATACTCCCAACAAAATGGCCATAATGAGGCAAGCCGGTTGCAAAAGGCGGTCCGTCGTAAAAAACAAAACGACCTTGCGGCGCCTCTTTAGCGACGGATTGTTTAAAAATTTCAGCACTTTGCCAAAAATCTTGAACACGTGCCTCCGATCCGGAAACCGGATTGCTGTGATTAATCTGTTCTTCTGTCATAGTATTAATTAAAGGCGACGAGAAGGATCGATGTCAGTCATTGGGTCATCATGATACAATTCATTGAGCTCCGCTTGGCGCTCCTCAAAATCACGACGCTGCTTCTCTGCTTGTTCGTTTTTTAATTTTTCATCCTCAGCCGCCACTAAATCAGCTTCTTTTTCTAAAGCTGTTTGCTCACGACGAGTGAAAATTTTATCAGCCGCCTTATGACCGGCAGCCAAAGGGTCGATTATTTTTTCAAACATAAATTTAAAACTCTTAACTTGCCTAAATTAACATATAAATACCGAAAAATCAAGAGAAAAAATGAGCAAAAATAAGTTAAAATTAAGAAAAAACTATTTTTTAGGAATTATTTTTTCGTAGAGATTAATCATCTCCTGAGCCATTTTTGAAGCCTGAAAGTTCTCAGCCGTTTGGCGAGAGGCCTTTGACATTTTCTGACGCAAATCAAAGTTATTAACCAAAGACTGAACAGCTGCTTGAACTTCAGCTAAATTATTAACAACAAAGCCGTTCTCACCTGACTTAATGATTTCCGGAACCACCCCAACCGGGTAAGCAACCGGAATCAAACCTTGCGACATCGCTTCAATCAAACTCAAGGAAAACCCTTCGTAGCGTGAGGGTAAAAAGAAAATATCACCAGCACAACCAGCTAAATAATCTGGAATTTCATTCTTTAGAATATTAGCTAAAACCTGATGATTAGGAATAGTACTTTGTAACCAATTAATTAATTTTTTACTACGAGTCATTATTAGAGAGGTTTTTGGCAAGTCGGGAAAAAGACGGTACAAATTAACCAGACGATCAACCCCCTTTAATTTTAAGGTAAAAACATCTTCACCAATCCTCCCTAAAAAAACTATTTTTGGATTTTCTTTAAGAGGCTGTTTGGCTTGGGCAAACCAATAATCTTCAATTGCATTATGAACAACAAAAATTTTTTCAGCCGGAATTTCTTGTT
>CAZERN010000046.1:0-3743 GCA_964514675.1 uncultured Gammaproteobacteria bacterium
AACTTCTTCCTCTTTTTTCTTAAAGGATCCTTTAGCTTTATTGGCCACTTTAATTGCTAAGAAAATAGAACCGGCAATGATTAAGAAGTCGACAATGTTCTGTGCGAATAAACCGGCATTTAAAGTTACCGCTTCGGTTGCTTCGGTTGCTTCTCTTAAGGTTATTCGCCAGTCCGTTAGTGAACCGCCGACTGACAAGAGACTAGTTAGGGGGGTGATAATATCAGCAACCAAAGAACTGACGATTTTACCAAAAGCGCCACCAATAACGACCGCAACGGCCAAATCAATAACATTGCCTTTCATTGCAAAATCACGAAATTCTTGAAGAAATTTTTTCATAAATATATTGTTAATCTTTAAAAAATTTTTAGGAAAACTTGAAGTGCTATTTGTTATGATACAATTATATCTAAAGAATTTTGGCCAAGCAAGCTAAAGAGGCTTGTTTGTGTTAGAATAGTAAAAAGATTTTAATAAGTAACCAAGATGTTAGACCTTACTTTAATTGCGGTTGGATCGCTAAAAAATTCAGCTCTTAAATCCTTAGCGGCCGATTACCAGAAGCGTTTGTGTCCTTATGCGCGCTTAAAAATAATTGAATTGGCCACTTCGCCTTTTTCTGAAAAACAGGGAAGTAAAAATAAGTCTCAAGAAAAATTGAAGCTAACTTTAAAATCTACTCTCGCGGCTTATCCGAAGGAAAATGTTTATTTATTAAATGAAGCGGGGCGACTTTATAATACTCAAGAATTTAGCCGTTTAAGTACAAAACCCTTAGTCTTAGTTATCGCTGGCGCTCTCGGTTGGCCAGAAAATTTTTCTCAAGATTATCAGCAACTTTCACTTTCACCGCTGACATTGCCGCATGAATTAGCTCGGGTGGTTTTACTTGAGCAGTTGTACCGGGCAGCGACTATTAAAAATAATAAAACTTATCATTATTGATATTGTCTCCTCTTTTCAAGAGGGGTATTAAATTTATGACTAGAGTAAAACAGTTAATAGCCTTGGCTAAGAAAATGTCCTCAGCTGAACAAGCGAAACATCTGCAACGCTTTTTCAAAACTGGTCCGGGAGAATATGGTGAGGGTGATATTTTTTGGGGACTTAAGGTTCCTGTTTCGCGTGAAATTGCTCATCAGTTTTGTGACCTCTCTTTAAAAGAGTTGAGCGAACTAATTTCTTCACCAGTTCATGAGTTGCGTTTGATTGCACTTTTAATTGCCGTTTGTAAATATCAGCAGGCTCAAAATTTTTTTGAACAGAAAAAAATTCTGCGTTGGTATTGGCGGCAGCGAAAATTTATTAATAATTGGGATTTGGTAGATTTATCAGTATCTAAAATTTTAGGCGCTTACCTGCGCGATTATCCACAAGAGCGAAAACTGCTTGTTCCTCTAAGTCAGAGTTCAAGTCTTTGGGATCGCCGTCTGGCAATGGTTTCAACTTATGCTTTTATTTCTGCCGGAGAGTTTAAGCCAACTTTAAATTTAGCTCGAAATTATTTTAACGACCCTGAAGATTTAATTAGTAAGGCCAGCGGCTGGATGCTTCGTGAGGTCGGAAAGCGTGATAATAAGGTGCTTTTAGATTTTTTAAATAGTTATGCTGGTCAGATGCCGCGGACAATGTTGCGCTATGCGATTGAGCGTTTGCCAGAAGGGAAGCGTCAAAAGTACTTACATAAAAAGAGGGTTTCTTAGCTTGCTCTAATAAAGCCCCTGATTTGTTGGCATAATTTTTCTAATGTGCTACAATGATGCCATAAACAAGGTTAATCGTGTCGGTGCCTAAGCCGACAGGCTAACCAAAAATAATTTAGGCAAAAACGGTTAAGACTTTTCTTAGTCGTTTCCGCCCCATGTAAATATGCCAAAAATGACTAAAGCGAAAATGGTCGCTGGATTAGCTGAAGAACTAGGTTCTTCCAAAAAGGAAGTCAATAGCTTCCTTGATGTATTCTCAGAAATGATTTACAAAGAGGTAAAGAAAAGTGGTGAATGCATTGTTCCGGGTTTTGGTAAGTTAGTGAAAGCTAAACGCAAAGCTCGTGAAGGACGCAATCCAGCTACTGGGGAAACGATCAAGATCCCGGCTAAGACCGTGGTCAAGTTCCGCCTTTCCAAGGCTGTGAAGGACGCTATCCTTTAGAGACCAGAACAAAACAAAATAAAACAAAAAACCACCTTCGGAATCGGGTGGTTTTTTTATTGCTAAATTGTTTTAAATTAATCTTTGGATTCTAGGCGACTGGCTTGCTCCCAGAGACGGTAGTATTGCCCCAAGCCTTGCTCGTATAATTTATTCTTTAATTTCTTATTGGCACTGAGATACTGAAGTAAAGAGCCGAGTTCAATATGATAGCGATCTTTAATAATTTTGTATTTCAAATCTGGCGACTTTTTGATAGCCCGGCGGATGGTTTTGGGGTCGATGCCGCCTAGGTTAGCTGAGGCGGAGACGGAAAACCAGAGCGGTTTTTTGATGGTTTTCTTTTTATTCATAACGCACTTAAGTCCACTATACCTTAGACTAAAGTATAAAATATGTAAAGTCAAGCTTAATTTAAGATGCTTTATAATTTATCCTCAAGGAGTGTTTTTTGGGGTTAAAGTCCAGGCTAGCCTGGACTTAAAGACTAGGCAAGCTTTAATCTAAGACCTTCTTTATCTTGTATAGAGAGAGTAATGCAAATCTTCAACTTTTTTTAAGGAGGGGGGGGTCTTTTTCCGCTTAAGTTAATCTTTTCTAAATCTTCAACTTTTTTTAAGGAGAGCTGAGAAGGGTAGCAGGGTAGGCTAATAATCAAGGAAAGTAGCACTTAAATTTTGACTTAATTCCTCTTGTAAATCTTGCTTTTTTAGACCTCTTGTGATAACCTAAAAAAACAATTTCAGAGATTTTCTTGAGGGTGATAACCCTTTTATTTTTGCTAAATCACTAAAATGTCACAAGCCTTCGGTCGGAAAATTAAAGATCAGAAGATAATTAGTCGCTTAAAGAATAAAGACAAGGAAGCTTTTATTAAGTTGTATGATGAGCAAGCGGCTGATATCTATCGCTTCACATATTTTAAGGTTGGTCGGGTTGAAGAAGCCAAAGACCTAACCTCAATCATTTTTTTAAAGACCTGGAATCATATCCAGACCAATAGTTTAGTAGACGCCAAAACTCTGCGTGGTTTATTGTATAAAATTGCCCGGACTTCAATTGTTGATTATTACCGAGAAAGCGGTCAGAAGCGCAACCTTTCAATAGATGATGAGAATCATCCTCTTGATTTGCCAGATGATAGTATTAATTTAGAAGAGACGGTAGAAAAAAATCGGCGCCTGGCTCTTATCAAAAGTAAGCTTCCTTTATTAAAAGATGAGTATCGAGAAATTATTGTTCTGCGGTTTATTAATGAATTAGAAATTGACGAAATTATGGAAGCGACTGGGAAGACTCGGGGCAGTGTGCGCGTTCTAATTCACCGTTCGATTACCGCCCTTAAAAAAATGATGCCGTCTGAAGAAAAGGGGGCAAAAAAATCGCATCCGAAGACACCTAAACAGCCGCCACTTAAACTGTAACTTTTTAGGCCAAGTTCCGTATACTAGAGTGTATGACCGACAAAGATTTATTCAATTCGCTAAAAGCGCTTAAAGAAGATATCCAGCCGGATACGCAGTGGCTTCGCGCCAACCGCGATTCTTTGTTTGCTCAAATCTCAAACTCTGGGGGGAAAGACCTTTCTC
>CAZERN010000047.1:0-3521 GCA_964514675.1 uncultured Gammaproteobacteria bacterium
AAAATCTGGTCTTAGGGGTATCCCGTAAAAAACCATAAGTAGTCGAGCCAAAATGAGAAACAACTGGCTTATTAAAGCGTAGAAAAGCAAGGGGGGTGTAAGTTGTACCTTGAATAATATCGGCTTTTAAAATTTCATTACGATTTTCCATTAACGAATAGAAAAAAAGGATATTATTAGTTCCTTTAAGGGCAATTGGGGTGTCGCTAAGAGAAAACTTCGGATAGAAATCTTTAACCTTCGCCCCCTGTCGACGCAACGAGGCAACAATTAAGCTATTAATATAGCCGGCCCCAGTTTTAACTTTTTTACTGCTATGAATGTATGATATTTTCATATTTATAATATAGCTAATTACCGTCAATAATACAAAAACCCGCTTCTTCGCTCGGGTTTTTATATTTTAACTGATTTTAATTTAAACAAACAATTAGTTAAGCTCCACAGCATTTTTTAAACTTCTTACCGCTGCCACAAGGGCAGAGATCATTACGACCAACCACTTTGCCAGATTCGTCTTTTATCTTATCACGCACTAAGTCGATAGTTTCTCCTGGTTGATGTTCAGTGGACACCTTTGCCGCTCCAGAAAATTTTAAATTTTGCTTATCATTCTGTTTTTGGAGACTAGCTACCAATTGTGGCGCCAACTCTAAGGCATCGCCCGTTTTATAAATTGAGTAAACCACCTGACGGCGAATTAACTCGTTTAACTCACGAAAGAGGCGATAAGCTTCCTTTTTATACTCCACTAAAGGATCGCGCTGACCATAGCCGCGCAAACCAATGGAGCCCCGCAAATAATCCATTGTCTCTAAATGTTCCACCCACAACTGATCAATAGAGCGCAGTAAGATTCCCTTCTCCACTTCAATAAAATTAATACCGGCCCCTTCAAGAGATTCTTTCAAGGTTTCGTATTTTTTAGCCGCCCAATCTTGTAGCTCTAATAAAAGCGCAGCCGCACCCTCATGGCCAGCACTCGTGCGGAAAGCTAATATTTTTTCCGTTTGGTCCTTCTTTAAAGTGAAAATAGCGGTCACTGATTCAGCGACTTCTTGTAAATTCCAATCCTTAGGCTCGCCAACGCAATGGAAAGAAACAATCTGGTTTAATTCTTCACTAATTATTTCTTTGACAATATCAGCTAACTGGCGATCGCCATGGTTACCAACTTCTTCAGCAATTTCTAAAATTTCACGACGACGCTGATAAATGGCTTCCCGATGTTTATTAATAACATCATCATATTCAACTAAATGCTTACGAGTATCGAAGTTATTACCTTCCACTCTTTTTTGAGCAGACTCAACCGACTTGGAAATCATATTACTCTCAATCGGCATATCTTCCGGCACTTTCAGCATTTGCATAGCATTCTTCATGCGATCGCCGCCAAAAACTCGCATCAAATCGTCTTCAGTGGAAACATAAAAGCGAGATGAGCCAGGATCTCCTTGACGACCAGCACGACCACGCAACTGATTATCAATTCGTCGTGATTCATGACGCTCGGTGCCAATAACATGCAAACCTCCCAAAGAAATAACCTCTTCCTGTTCGGCCTTGGCGCGAGCAACATCCTCAGGGTCATTACTATCTGGCGTACCTCCTAAAATAATATCAACACCCCGACCAGCCATATTAGTTGCTAAAGTAATTGCCCCCTTACGACCAGCTTGAGCAATAGTTTCTGCTTCCCGTTGATGATTTTTAGCATTCAACATTGCCGGATACAAACCTTCGCGCTCCATCATTTCGGTCAAAATTTCATTTTTTTCAATTGAGATTGTCCCAATCAAAATTGGCTGCCCCTTAGCATTTCTTTCTTTGACATCAGCAATAACCGCCTGATACTTCCCCGTCTCCGTGCGGTAAATTAAATCATTATAGTCTTTGCGAATATTTGGCTTATTCGTCGGAATAACGATTGTTTCCAATTTATAAATTTTATAAAACTCTTCCGCCTCCGTAACCGCCGTTCCGGTCATACCGGACAGCTTCCGATACATACGAAATAAATTTTGAAAAGTAACCGTCGCCATTGTCTGTGACTCTTTCTGAACCTTTACGCCCTCTTTAGCTTCAATCGCTTGATGAAGTCCTTCGCTATAACGGCGACCCGGCATTAAACGGCCAGTAAACTCGTCAACAATAATAATCTCATCCTCTTTAACCACATAATCCTTATCACGCTTAAACAAAACCCGCGCCTTAAGAGCTTGTTCAATATTATGAACATCTTTAATACCGCCAGTGACATAAATATTTTCCACTCCGAGCAGTTTCTCCATTTTATTCATGCCATTTTCAGTCAGAGTAACCGCGCGCTGCTTTTCATCTAAATTATAATCCTCATTCTCTTCTAGACTCTGAACTAGTTGAGCAAATTTAAAATAACGATCAGTGGATTCTTCAGCTGGAGCACTAATAATTAAAGGTGTTCGAGCCTCATCAATTAAAATCGAGTCAATTTCGTCAACAATTGCATAATGCAAATCGCGCTGAACAGTCTGAGCTAAACTGCCAACCATGTTGTCGCGTAAATAATCAAAACCAAATTCATTATTAGTGCCATAGGTAATATCGCAATAATAAGCCTCACGACGAGAAATCGGTTTAAAGTGCTGCAAGCGCTCATCATACTGAGTATCATCGGTATATTCTGGGTCATAAACAAAAGCGGCATCATGAACAATAACACTAGTTGACAAACCAAGAGCCTCATAAACGGGCGCCATCCAACCAGCACCAACCCGCGCCAAATAGTCATTAACTGTAATTAAATGTGACCCCTTCCCCTCTAAAGCGTTTAAATATAAGGGTAAGGTCGCAACTAGAGTTTTTCCTTCACCGGTTTTCATTTCAGCAATTTGACCACGATGTAAGACAATGCCCCCAATAAGCTGGACATCATAATGACGCTTGTTAAGCAAGCGCTTGGAAGCTTCTCGAACTACTGCAAAAGCCTCTGGGAGTAGATCATCAAGAACTTCCCCAGCCACCAAACGCTCTTTAAAAAGAAGAGTTTTCTCCTTTAGTTCGGGTAACGACAAGGTAGCCAACTCCGGCTCAAAAGCGTTAATTTTCGCTACTAATGGCGAAATCGCCCGAATAATTTTTTCATTAGGATCACCTAATATTTTGCTCAGTAAACTCATATTTTTATCTTATCTCAAAGAAACAGCCTAGCTCAATTAAAGAAAGGCGTCAATTTATTTTTAGAGGCGAAAAGGGGTACTTTAGCCTTTTTTATCGCGTTTCTTTTCTCGGTATTTAACGATTGCGGCCGCTAAATGATCCTTAACTTTATCAATGGCCTTATACATATCTGGTTCTGTTTTTTCTATCCGCAAAAGGGTGCCAGGGAGACTTAAATTAGCTTCAGCTCGAAAAACAGACCCCTTGGCCTGATCGCCCCCAATCTTAGCAAGCTCAACATCAAAGTTAATTACTGCAGTGTTGCCAAGAAATTTTTCTAACATACTCATTTTTTCTTCAACATACTGAGAAATTGCTGG
>CAZERN010000048.1:0-3520 GCA_964514675.1 uncultured Gammaproteobacteria bacterium
GACTATTAAATGATGGGGGTGGTGGTGGGGGCGGGGGTGGTGGTAGTGGTAGTGGTAGTGGATCCTTCTCACAAGCAAATAGGCTTGCACAAATAATCAGGAAAGCAAACGCCTTCCTGTAACTGAAAAATTGTTTTGCTTTCATGATTTCTGTTTTTTAATTGTGAATGTACTTAATTATTGAATATTTATTATTAGTGAATATATTATCCAACATTTTTTGTTTTTTGTCAATAGTCTAAGGTGCTTATTGAACCAGCAACAAATAAAATCAGCGCTAGAGATACTGGCTGTGTCCACAGCCAATGGTCAAATAGGCTGAGAAAAAACAGTAAAAACCACAAAGGCCAAGTTTTATTATTAAGACTCTTTTCAAATGCCCTAAACCATAACAAAGCAACGGCCAATAAACCAAAAATACCTAACTCTGCCCAAACAAGGAGCCAATAGTTATGCACTGGCTGATAAAACCAAGCAGGCAAATTGGGATAAATATTCATTAAAGTAATCGTGTAGCCACCCAGGCCAACGCCGCGCACTGGATTGTTGATAATAATTTTACCCGCCTGTTGAAGATAAAGGGTGCGCTCGCTAATGGATTTTACCTCAAGGCGATTATTTAAATTAGCGCGACTATTAACTAAAGGTTGATAAGCAAAAAAAGCCAGAGCGCTTAAAATAATTAAACCAATAATAAAACTGGACCCTTGCCGCCAAAAAGTCTGGCGCTGCGAAAAAATTAAAGCCAACAAAGCTAGAGCAAAAGCAAGAATTGCTGCCCGAGAAAAAGAGGTAAAAAGAGCGGCACTAAAGATTAAAAAAAGGGCCAACAAAACAGCTCTTTCCGCTTTTTTAGTCTTATTTTTTAAAGCGAGAAAAAGAGCAAGAACGGCTCCCAGGGCCATCACTCCTCCCAAAATATTAGGATGATCAAAAGAACCATAAGCGCGCAAAAAGCGACCACTATTAGTTTCAATTACCGATACTCCAAGATCGTCAGGATTATGGGCGGCCAGGCCAAAATATTTATTAGCTGGGGCAAGTTGACTAGAAAACTGAATAATCCCCAGAAGGGCGGGGACAATTAAACCGAGTAAAAAAAACTTAAGTGCCCGCTCTCTAAAAAGAGCTGGACTTTTTAAAACCAGAACAAAAACAACCAAGGCGCTCACTAAGCTGAGCCAACGGAAAAGAGCTAAAGACTGATCAAGTGACCAAATTATTGATAAGGTGCTAATAATAAAAATTACCATCACCCCCCACCACCAGAGTGGCTGAATTTTTTTATTCTCATTTTCCAGCTTCCTATTTTTAAAAAGTTTAATTAGTTGTCCGCCAATAGGAATTAATAAAAAAAGATTACTCAAATAAAAAGCAATCTCTAAATAATTAGTTTCAGCGGGGCGTAAAATTAATTTAGTGCTCCATGGCCAAACGAGCAACCAGAGGTAGAAAAAATTGGAGCTTAGTTTTGTTTTAGTCATAAAGCCCTAAAGAGGCAAGTTTATCCAAATAGCGGTTTTGCAGCTCGAGACGACGATCATCTAAATAAAAGCGCAGCAAATGATCACTTAAAATAACCCCTGTTCCTTTTCCAACCTGGTCTGCTAAAACACGCGGTAAAATTTTAAATTGAATTTTTTTTACCACCGGCTCGGTTGCATTAGCAACACTAAAAAGCAAACGATCTAAAAAATTACGGCTGAAATAATCGGTCGGAAAAGATTCACGCAGCAAATAACTATTAGGAAACAGTTCTTTTAACCAAGGATTTTTGTAATGCAGGTAGTCTAAGTAGCGCCCCTTGTCGCAAATAGGATGAAGGCCCATTAACCAATGTTCAAAATAGGCATCTCCACCATCTAAGCGCAGAGAATCCATAGCCAAGCCTGTAGTAGCCGCGTAAAAACTTAAACAAATTTTATCTTGCTTGTCCCCTTGTCGCGGCCGCCATCTTAAAATTTTCATAAAGCCAGCGCAAAAAAAGCGCGTCAGCCACAAGCGTCCCGGGGAAGAAATAATAAACAAATCAATATCGCTACCCTCTCGTAAATTATGATGACCAATTAAATTGGAAACAGCCACTAATTTAACACTGGGGATTAAGCGAAAAAGACGAGTTGCTTTTTCAGCTAGTTTAATTTTTTGGTTAGTAAAGTTGTAACGCCGGCGTCGTTCAAAAACAATTTCCTGGCGCCCTGGTAAAAAATACAAGCCTTCTCGACGCTCTACCTGACCATTTTCTAAAAGATAATCAGCCGTCTCAGAAAATTCTTTAAGATTTATTTTTATCTCCAAGCTTTGCCACCACTCCCATAAGGATAGGGGGTAAGAAAATAAATCAAAAAAGACCAAGCTCTTTAGAAGAGCCCGCTGGTGTTCATTTACAATTAAAGAAGAATTAGTCTTCATCCGACTTAGTCCTATCTAGGATTAGCGTTTCAACATCACTTTCTCCACCCGTCACCCTTAAAACATCTTTATCAATTTTTTTAAACTCTTGGGCAGCGTGATTATAATGATTAATACTGGTATCTAAACTGTTGCCTAATCTTTGTAGAAAATCATTATAGGTGTTCAAATGGCGACCCAACTTTTCTACATTTTTTTTAATATCTTGAGCTCGCTCCTCAATCTGCATCGCCCGCAGTCCTTGCAAAACTGTCTGTAAATAAGCAAGAAAGGTAGTTGGAGAAACGATGATTACTTTCTTTTCCCTAAAAGCATAATCAATCATATCGCGATTACCAATAGAGTCGGTTAACAAATCGTAATAGATTGACTCAGAGGGAATAAACATGAAAGCAAATTCCAGGGTGCCTAAATTAGGTCGAACATATTTAGAGGTTTCATCAATTCGGTTCTTTAAATCTTGCTTTAAAGCGGTTTCCATTTTTTTGCGAGTCTCCGAATCTTTAGCCGCTAAAAGGCGTTCATAGTTTTCTAAAGAAAATTTAGCATCAACCGGTACAATTTTTTCTTTAACAAAAATAGCCGCATCAACAATTAACTCTTGATTATTTTTTTCATCTTTCCCTAAAGAATATTGAAGCTTAAAAGTGCCGGGAGGCAAAACACTACTTAGAGTTTCCTCTAAATAATACTCCCCCAGCACGCCGCGCTGCTTGGGATTTTTTAAGATGTCTTGAAGACTTTGAAGTTGAGCCGAGAATCCGACCACCTGACGATTAGTTTCGTCTAGTTTGGTAAGTTTCTCAGTTACCTCAGCAATCATTTTTGAAGACTGCGCGTTTATGTCTCGCATGATTCGATTGGTCTGTTCGTATTGCCCCTGATTAGTCTGATGAGTTTGAGCTAAAGTTTGACCTAATTCCACCCGCAGTTCTGAGTTCTGACGCTGCAACTGATTTAACTGTTCCGACTGAGAAGCTAAACGCTCTATTAAAGGAGTCATCTTCTCTTGATCAGCGAGCGGTTTTTTCCGAAGCAAGAAAATAGTCACTACCATTCCTGCCAGCAACACCACCCCTAAAATTGTCAGTAAAATATCATTCATATA
>CAZERN010000049.1:0-3512 GCA_964514675.1 uncultured Gammaproteobacteria bacterium
AATAATTAGATTTCCAAAAAACTAACTTTGATATTTTTGCTTCGGGGTGAGTTAAAATTTTCTCTAGCGATTCTTTTTTGACGGCTGAGAGCAGAGCTAAAGCCTCTTTTTCTGGTTCAGAAAAACCGGCGCCTTTAAAGCGCCGATAAGAATAATCTAGATATTGTTTAACTGTTTTTGGGGACATGGTTTTGTCGTTCGGCTTTAGCAGCTGATCTTAAGGCTTCAATAATCGGCTCGAGATTACCGTCCATAATTAAATTGATGCTGTGCCAAGATTCACCGACACGATGATCAGTAACGCGGTCCTGAGGGAAGTTATAAGTGCGAATCTTGTCACTCCGGTCACCACTACCAATTTGGTCTTTGCGAGTACTGGAATTTTTAGCTTGGCGCTCTTCTTCTTCTTTAGCAAGTAAGCGGGAGCGTAAAATTTGCAAGGCTTTTTCTCTATTTTGGTGTTGTGATTTTTGATCTTGGCAGCTAACGGTCAGCCCGCTAGGGATATGGACGATACGAATTGCCGAATAAGTAGTATTAACGCTCTGGCCGCCTGGTCCACTGGAGCAGAAAGTATCAATTCGGATATCACTCATCTTGATTTCAACATCAACTTCTTCGGCTTCGGGTAAAACAACCACTGTCGCCGTCGAAGTGTGAACGCGGCCTTGTTTTTCAGTTTCTGGTACTCTTTGGACACGATGAGTGCCGGCTTCGTATTTAAACAAGCCGTAGGCGCCACGACCACTGATTGAAAAAATCACCTCTTTATAGCCACCAACGCCAATGACATGAGAATCAAAAAGTTCAGTTTTGAGGTTATTTTTTTCCGCAAATTTACCATAAGCACGAAAGAGGTCACCAGCGAAAAGAGCCGCCTCATCGCCTCCAGCTCCCGCTCTAATTTCAATAATGGCATTTTTGATATCATGGGGGTCGGCCGGAAAGAGGGCCTCATCAATTTCTTCTTTAAGCTGGTTCAAGTTTTTTTCAAGCTCTGGTAGTTCGTTTGAAGCCATATTTTTTAAATCAGAATCACTATCTTTTTCGATAATTTCTTGATAATCAGCTATCTCAGCTTCTATTTTTTCGGTTTGTTTTATTTTTTCAATGATATTTTTTAGAGCCGAATGTTCTTGGGAAATTTTGATAAACTTTTTTTGGTCAGCCAAAACATCCGGATTGCTCAATCCGGCTTCAATATTTTTAAATTGGTCTTTGATTTCCTGATACATATAATTTTTTTGAAAAAAGATTAAAAAAATGACCGCCAGAGGAGAGCAGGGCAACAAAGTCGCCACTCTCTGAGCAGTCATTTAAAAAGTTTAAACTAGCTATTTCTTTTTTCCTAAAGTAACTTGAGCAATCTTTTTAATATCTTTAGTCTTAACGACAATTTCCTTTTTGGCGCGCTCCTTAGATCGAGCCTCATTTTTTACTTTTTTACCACGACGAACAGTAGCCACCTTTTTGCTCGCTTCTTTCTTGGCGGAGAATTTCTCAACCCGGCGGGCGGTGTCAACTAATTTTTGCTTGCCGGTATAGAAAGGATGACAAGCAGAGCAAAGCTCGATTTTGATTTCTGGAACAGTTGCTCCAGTAACAAAAGAATTGCCACAGACGCAAGTGACCTGGCAATCAGGATAGTATTGAGGGTGAATTCCGTTTTTCATACTAAAAAAAGTGTTAGGCAATAAATAATTGCTGCAGTAATGCTAACATAACTTCAAAAAAGGTGCAAGAGTTGCTATAATTTGGCTAATGACAAAAATTCCCAACATTGCTCGGAGCACTTCATATCTAACACTAGCCTTGATTATCCAAAAGATAATCTCTTTTTCGTATTTTATAATTCTTACCAGAGCCTTGGGATTAGAAGCAATGGGTCAATATTATACCGCCATTTCTTTTACTACTATCTTTGGTATTTTTATTGATTTGGGCTTGGCTAATATTTTGACTCGTGAGGTAGCTAAAACCCCCGAAGGAGCCAGTCGCTGGCTAGGGAATGTAATTGGTATTAAAATCCCCTTGGCGTTTATTACCTTTTTAGTTGCGCTTTTAATGGCTCAGCTCTTGGGCTATGAGTCTTTGGTTTGGCGCCTAATTTTAGTTTCCGCTTTTAGTATGGTTCTTGATTCATTTACGACCACTTTTTTTGCAGTCTTGCGTGGTTTGCATACTTTAAAATATGAGAGTCTCGCTTCAATTATTTTTCAAGCGCTAGTCTTTATTGCTGGTGGGGCGGCTTTATATTTTAATCAAGGTGTTTTAGCGGCAATTTTTGCCTTAGTGTTAGCGAGCGCTTTCAATTTTGCCTTTAGTTTTAGAGCGGTCCGGCGAGAATTAAAAACCCCTTGGCGACCCTTATTTGACAGAGCGGCTTGGCGTAAAATTTGGCAAGTCAGCTGGCCTTTTGGTTTATTTGCAATTGCTCAGAGACTTTATCTTTATTTAGATTCGGTACTTTTAAGTAATTTAGCCAACTTCCATGAGGTTGGAGTTTACCAAATTGCCTTTAAGATTATTAACGCTCTCCAATTTTTACCCCTGGCTTTTGTCGCTTCGCTTTATCCAGCGATGAGCGCCTACTGGCTTAATAGTCGAGATCAGCTAGCGGTTTCTCTGGAGCGGGCCCTTAGTTATTTAACGATTATTTCTTTACCAATTATTGCTGGCGTCTTTGCCTTAGATCAAGCGATTTTAGACATCTTTAAAGCTGGCCCGGAGGCACTCTGGCCGCTAAGAATTTCAATCCTGGCGCTTTTCTTTATTTTTGTTAATTATCCAATCGGTTCTTTATTAAATGCTTGTGATCGTCAAAAGAAAAATCTATTATTTATTTCCATTGTTGCTTTCAGTAGCTTTGTTCTCAATCTTTTCTTAATTCCACGCTGGGGCGCTTTAGGGGCGAGTATCACAGTTTTATTAACTAACAGCTTGATGTTTATTTTAGGTATTTTTGAAGTTAATAAAATTATTAAATACCGCTTTAAGAAAAATTTAATTGTTTTAGCTAAGTCTCTTTTAGCGGCTCTAGTAATGGCCTTGATTGTTTATTTAGGCAAAAGTTATCTTTCTTTGCCCGGAGCAGTCACCCTAGGCGGGCTGACTTATTTTTTTGGTCTTTATCTGGTCGGTGGATTTTCGCGTGCCGATATTTTAAGTGTTAAACAATCTTTTAAGCGTTAGTTTATGAAAACTTTATTAATAACCTGCGAATACCCACCCTTTAAGGGTGGAGTAGCTAATTACTACGGGCAATTGGTTAAACATTGGCCCGTGGTGGAAAAGCCTGAAGTTTGGCAAGTCAAAGGCTCCTGGTGGTTTTTAGGTCTGCGCTTACTTAAGTATTGGCGTCAAAATCCAGAGGCATTGATAATTGTCGGTCATATTTTACCCTTAGGGACATCTACTTGGCTCGCTTCGAGATTTTTTAAGCGGCGAAAATACGTGGTTGTTTTACACGGAATGGATTTTACTTTTGCTCACCGCCGTTCTCGTAAGGCTTT
>CAZERN010000050.1:0-3502 GCA_964514675.1 uncultured Gammaproteobacteria bacterium
AATATCTCCGAGTGCAGAAGATTATTAAGGATTTTAATAAAAAAAATCAGCGTTCGGTAACAATGCTCTTGGATTTACAGGGACCAAGAATTAGAGTGGGCGTGATTCCGCAAGATAATTTACTGATGCGTTTAGGGGAATGTTTTGTTTTTGAATATTCTAACAAACCCTATGAACCAGAGGGATCAATCCCGATTGATTCTAAAGAATTGTCAGAAAATATTAAAAAAGGACATCAATTATTCTTGGCTAATGGGGCGATTGAATTAATTGTTAAGAAGGTTAAGGCTGGTAAAATAACCGCTCAAGTAATCAATAGTGGTGTCCTTGGCTCCCATAAAGGGGTTAATGTTCCTAATACTGATTTAAAAGGTTTTGGTTTAACCGCTAAAGATAAGCGTGATTTGAAAATCGGCTTAAAGGCGGGCGTTGATTGCGTTGCTTTATCGTTTGTGCAAACAGCTGATGATGTTTTGCGGTTGCGCAAATTAATTGGCAAGAAGCCGATTAAAATTATTTCTAAAATTGAGCGTGGCATCGCTTTAGATAATATCAGTGATATTATTGAGGCTTCTGATATGATTATGGTTGCTCGGGGCGATTTAGGAATTGAAGTCCCTTCTGAGCGTTTACCGATTATTCAGAAAAATTTGATTAGTCAGGCTCATTGGTATAAGAAGCCGGCAATCTTGGCGACGCAAGTAATGACCTCAATGATTAAAAACCCTCATCCAACTCGAGCTGAAGTAAGTGATATCGCCAATGCCGTTATTGATGGCGCTGATATGATTATGCTTTCTGATGAAACGGCAATCGGTGAATATCCTTTAGAGGCGGTAAAAATCTTAAAAAAAGTAATTGCTTATACAGAAGAGAGTTTGAATAAAAAATATTTTTAAAAATTATGAAGATTAAAACTATAGACGCTTATCAGATTATAGATTCTCGGGGCAATCCAACTGTGGCCGCAACAGTGACTTTAGAAAATGGTGCTTCCGGTTGGGCAGCTGTCCCCAGTGGTGCTTCAACTGGCACTTACGAGGCGGTTGAATTGCGGGATGGTACTAGTGATTATGGCGGCCTTGGAGTTAGTTTGGCAATCAGAAATATTAAAGAAAAAATTGCACCCGTTTTAATCGGGCAAATAGCGACTGAGCAGGAAGCAATTGATCAATTAATGATTGATTTAGATGGGACTCCAAATAAAGCTAATCTGGGCGCGAATGCAATTTTGCCTGTTTCTTTGGCGGTTGCGCGGGCGGCGGCGGCTGGTTTAAATCAACCTTTGTATAAATATTTAACTAAGTTTAATCCGCGCTTTAATGGAACCTATAAGTTACCATTACCGATGTTAAATATTTTAAATGGGGGCAAGCACGCTGATTGGGCAACTGATATCCAAGAATATATGATTCTGCCAGTCGGAGCGAGGAATATGGAAGAAGTTATTAAAATGGGGACAGAAATTTATCAAGCGCTTAAGAAAACTTTAAAGAGTAAAGGATATCCAGTCACAGTTGGTGATGAGGGAGGGTTTGCTCCGGCAGTTAAAACCAATGCTGAGGCCTTTGATTTACTTAGTGAGGCAGTTCAAAATGCCGGTTATCAACTCGGCAAAGAGGTACTCTTCGGTATTGATGCGGCGGCGACTGAATTCTTTCGCGATGGTAAATATCAACTTAAGAAAGAAGGGAAGGAGTTGTCGGCCAATGAATTGGTAAAATTCTATCAGAGCTTAGCGAATCAGTATCCGCTTCTTTCTTTTGAGGATGTGTTAGCAGAAGATGATTGGGCTGGTTGGCAGGAGTTTATGACTGTTTTTAATGATAAAATTCAGGTTGTCGGCGACGACTTATATGTGACTAATGTTGAGCGGTTAAAAGAGGGAATTAATACAGGGGCAAGTAATTCTATTTTAATTAAGCTTAATCAGATCGGCACCTTAACAGAAACAATTACAGCTATTAATTTAGCTTTAGAACATAATTTTACGACAGTTCTTTCTCATCGTAGTGGCGAAACCGAAGACGCTTTTATTGCTGATTTAGCGGTTGCTCTTGGGACTGGTCAAATCAAGACTGGCGCCCCTGCTCGTAGTGAGAGAACATCTAAGTACAATCGGCTTTTAGCAATTGCGGCCGAACTGGGCGAGGCTGGGGAGCTGGCCCCTTTCCCGTTTTTACCCTAAAGCCGGTAGTCGCCATTATTTTTTCCACCCCTTTTTGTTATGAGAGTTTTTAAATATCTCAACTGGACAATTTTTATTGGCGGCATTTTTCTTGTTTGGATTTTAAGTTCTTGGCTTTTTAGTTGGCAAACTTTTCTGGTAAAGACTAGTTCTGCTCTGCTTTTTACTCTTTTTGCTATATTGACGGTAGTTGTCTTTAAAAGGAGCAATAAAAAAGATTCTTGGTGGGGGCGGTTTCTCTACCACTTTGTTTTTGGAGCCCTGGGAGTAGGGTTTATTTTTTTGTTATTAACGGCCTTAGGAGCTTTGATTTATAAAAGTCTCGCTTTTTTTGGAATCTCAATTTCTTTGTCAGTTTTAAGGATTTTTATTTTAACCCTTACTGCAACCCTGGCGCTAGGGGCAATTTATCAAGCTCGTGAGCCGAAAAAGAAAACTTACGAAGTAAAAATTAATAATTTGCCTGATTTTTGGGTGAACAAAAAAATTGTTCACATTGCCGACCTTCATCTTGGTCCAATTTGGCGGCAGAAATTTTTAAAGCGCGTATTTCGAAAAATTGAAGCTCTAGCTCCGGAGGCGATTTTTATTAGTGGTGATTTCTTTGATGGTAGTCAGGCAGATTTTTCCTGGCTCGGTGATTTGTTAAGTAAATTCCAGCCGCCCCAAGGAGTTTATTATTCTTTTGGTAATCATGATTTAGACTTAGGAGCCGAGAAAGTCCATAAATTATTAGACCCTTGGCCAATAGAAATTTTGGAAAATAGTTTAGTCCTTAAATCTGGTTTACAGATTATTGGCCTTAATTTTCAAGATAGAGATAATTATTTAGCTCCCGGAGATCAATTAGCTAAGACTCCTTACCGGCCGGAATTGCCAAGTATTCTCCTTTATCATGAGCCTAAAGACCCGCTGGCTTTTAAAATTGCCGGAATTGACTTACAATTATCCGGGCACACTCATGGCGGGCAAATATTTCCTTTTAATTTATTAGCTGCTAAGATTTACGGCTGGCGTGCTCATGGTTTGTATCAGGATGGGCACTATCATTTATCAGTTACGAGCGGCTTGGGGACTTGGGGGCCGCCGTTGCGCCTGGGTACTCGTTCGGAGATTGTTTTAATTACTCTAAAAAAAGCCTAGTTATTATGAATTTATCAAAAGTCCACCAAAGTCTAGTTGGAGAAGCTCAGTTTCGTCATGTTCAGGCCGAGCAGGCGATTTTTAGAGATTTAGTAGATAGTTGGGAATTAGTAACCAATTTTCCTAAAGATTTGCGCGCCCGCCTTCAGAAAGACTGCCCGCTGGCTATTG
>CAZERN010000051.1:0-3145 GCA_964514675.1 uncultured Gammaproteobacteria bacterium
AACTTAAGCATCAAACGCGCTTCGCCAAAAAAATAATCTCCAGTTTCATTGAAGTTCTTTGAAGTTTGGTTATAACCATAGCCGCCAACTCCAATCACTTCCTGGGCCTGAGCCCCAAGCTGCGAAAGAACTAGTCCTCCGATCAGCAAACACAAAAAAACTGTTCTTTTCATCATGCTTCTTATTTTTAGTTGTTAATGTTACTTTTAAGTCTTGAAAGTCGGACCGTCAGTCCGGCACTCAAGTCTTAGGAGAATAATTTATTCTCCAATGACATTATGCATACTTCCCTTAAACTCTGAGTGTCCATCTACTGGCAGTTCTTCCGGAAAAGAATCCGAATAGAAAGGAAGATTAACGGGGGGAGTTGGGATTTCTTCTGATTGGTATGGTTGATTATATTCTGAATAACCGTAGTAACCTTGATAATCAGTCGGAGCAGCTGCAGTTGGGGCTGGAGCATTATAAGCGTAAGAATTTTGATAAACCGGGGCCGCTGTTCTTATTTTTTTTCTCTTTTTAGCTTGGGCGCGAGCACTAATCCTTTGAGGAAATAAATAGACATAAGAGGTGCCTGCTAAAAAACCAAAAAGTAAACTCAAACTTAAATTTAAAGGTAAATTAGGTTTAACCGGAAAAGTGGAAACAACCGGCTGATCAATAACTGTAATCAAGTTTTCTCCTGGGTTAAAACGATAAGGACCAGAGCCGGAAACAATTAAATTGTTAACCGCTAAAGATAAGTGTTCTGCCTCTTTTTGGCTAGTATGATAGATTTCAATATCAATAATCCCGGTATCACCACCGCTACGAGCAAAAACAGTTTTATTCCATTTTTTGACACTGTCTTTATAGGTTCCTGAGAAATAATTGCGATCAAAAGTAGCATTAGAACCTTTTAAAGTGTCCAAAAATGAACCGGAAGCAATTACTCGCGCCGTTAGATTACCGATGTATTCGTTAGATCTGGCCACTGTGTAGGCATCACTAGCGTTCGGTTGAATAATGAGTAAACGAGAGCGAGAACGATACTTTAGAGGTTGTGCCAAAGAAACAATCAGGCCAATGATTAAAAAAATCAAGATGAAACCGACGATTGTGCTTCGCCCTTGCTTTAGTAGTTTTTGAAAATCTTTAACATCCATATTTATTGATGACTAGTTAGTTTAGAATTAAAAGCTTATTTTGTCAATATATAACAGATTTACTTTAGTATATATTTTACATTTTGTCAATAGGCAGCAAAGGAACCTTAACAAATACCTTTTGCTGATATTGTCAATTTTGTCTTTATTAACATATCACATATTTTATATTTTGTCAATATAAAAAAGCCCCCAATTGGGGGCTAAGCTAAATCTTGTTTAATTAGACTTTAAGATTTAAAAAGCTCTTGATAGTATTGCTGTAATTTTTCCAAATGCTTTTCTAAAGAGAGCGGAACTATTAAGTTTTTTATTCTCTCACCCCTTAAAGCTCGTTCAGCTGGACTTAAATTATTTACTTCAATTAGACATTTTCTTAAGGCCGCCACATCACCAGCTGGAAAAAGCCAACCTGTTTGCCCATCTTTAATAATCTCTGGGGTGCCACCAGTTTCAGAAGCAATAATCAGTTTTTGATAAGCTAAGGCCTCAAGTAAAACTAAAGACATGTTTTCCGCCCAAACCGATGGTAAAATTATTGCTTTCGCTTCTTTCTTTAGTTTTTCTAAAGACTCGCCATCAAGATGACCATGAAAAACCACTCGCTCTGCTAAGCCTAATTCTTTAACCAGTTGTTTCAACTTTTCCTCCTCTGGGCCGCTACCAGCAATATCTAAATATTCATTTGTTCCCTCTAAGGCGCGGAGGAGAACCTCAACTCCCTTCTCTTTTGTTAATCGGCCCAAATAAAGCAATCTTTCTCCATCTAACTGAGGATTATAAGGCGGAGCAGGATTGATTAAAACTTTTATTAGTTTTGCTGGCCAGCCAGCTTGAACTAATTTACTTTTTAAATATTCACTTGGAGAAATTAAAAGATCAATATTTTTATAATAAGTCCCCCATTCCTTGTTATGTAAAAAACTTTCCAAGGCGGCAATGGCGCTACGAGGATAAGACTCATAACAATTATTTTTTAAACAATTAAAATAAGATCCTCCTAAACAGGCTTCACAATGATGCCCCTTGGTAAACAGGCGATAATTAGGACAAACTAATTTATAATCATGAAGCGTCATCACCATTTTCACTCCCCGTCTTTTTGCTTCCGGTAAGATTGAAGGTGATAATTGATGATAAATGTTATGAGCATGAACTAATTGGGGTTTGGTCTCATCTAAAAGAGCCCCAAATTTGCGGGCGGCCGCTCGATTCCAAATCAAATTTTTTGCCATTTTTATTTTGTTCGCTGACCCATAATAATCCACTGCTTCAGTAAAATATTTTTCCCAAGGGGATTTTAAGTTACGAGCATCAGCCATCCCAAATGGAATCACATTTTCACCCAGATTGCCAAGCTCTTTAATTAAACTCAAACAATAACGGTCGGCCCCGCCTTTAGGATAAAGAAATTTGTTGACTTGAATAATTGTCATATTTTTGACTTTAGACAGTTTTTTCCCTAAGATTAATGTATTAAGGATAACATTTTTTATGGCAAAAAGGAACGGGACAACAACAGTAAAACTCTCCTCGGCTCTAGTTACCACCCTGGGGCTCTTCGCTATTTATGGCACTCTTTTAACTCTTTTTTGGACTGGCGAAACTTTAGGGTTACTGTTTATTTTAGCAGCCAGCGCTATTTTTATTTGGTCTTTTTTTAATCCTCAAGGGGGTTTCTTTGCGCTGCTTTTTTTTCGAACCGCTTTTGATAATTTAGGGAGCAAATTAACCTTATTTAATTTAGGTTCTCTTGAAGTTACTTTAACCTTTATTTTAGGCTTAATGCCAATTGCCTTGGTTTTTTATCAACTTTACCGTCACCCCCTAAAACCGCGTCAACAAAAAACCTTTTATCCCTGGTTAATCTTTTTGGGCTTAACAATTATCCTCTCTCTATTTGTTTCCTTTGACCGAAGCGCTAGCTTAGTTAATCTTTTTCGTTTATTGAGTTTCTTCTCACTTTTTCTTTATAGTTATTTGATTTTTAATACTCCTCA
>CAZERN010000052.1:0-2726 GCA_964514675.1 uncultured Gammaproteobacteria bacterium
GCTTAATTAGTTTAATAATATCACATTCGGTTAATATTATAAACTATTTTTTAAATTATCAATATTTTATTTTTTATGAACCAATTAATTATTCCTTTGTCAGTCCCTCTAAAAAAACGCACTGAATATCGTAAAAATTTACGCTGCGCCACCGCTAATAGTGGTCATTTATTACTTTTTGCCGGTGACCAGAAGGTGGAACACTTAAATGCCGATTTTGTCGGTCCAAATGTTACCTCCGCTGACGCTTCGCCAGAACATTTATTCCAGATTGCCGCCGCCGCTCCGATTGGCGTTTTTGCCACTCAGCTTGGCTTAATTAGCCGTTATGGTGCTAAGTACTCAAAAGTTCCTTATCTGGTAAAAACAAACGGTCGTTCTAATCTGTATAAAAAGTATTCTAAGGTTAGTAATGAAGCCTGGTGGTCAGTGGCTGATATTATAAAGTTTAAAGAACAAAGCGGCTTAAATATTTTAGGCATTGGTTACACTGTCTACTTAGGTGGAAAAAATGAGACTCAGATGCTAAAAGAAGCAGCTCAATTAATCAAAGATGCCCACGCCGAAGGCTTATTAGCGGTAATTTGGATGTATCCCCGCGCTGAAAAAATAGATGAAGAATCAATAAAAACAATCGCTGGTGGTGCCGGTGTGGCCGCCGCTCTTGGGGCTGATTTTGTAAAAACAAAATATCCTTACACTAAAACACCAGCGGCCAGTGCTAAAAAATTTCAAGAAGCGGTTTTGGCGGCCGGTCATACTAAAGTTATCTGTGTTGGTGGTGGGCAACAGAAGGCTGAAGACCTACTAAAACACGCTTGGGAACAGACCCATACAGCTAAGGCCGGAGGGATGGCTATTGGCCGGAACCTACACCAACGCCCTTTAGAAGAAGCTATTAGATTGGCAACCGCCTTATCTTTAATCATCAATCACGAAGCAACTCTAACTGAAGCTTTGGCAGTCTATCGCGGCCGAAAAAAAATCAGTTCCCCAAAAAAAAATAAAAATAGATTTCTTGGTCTCTTTTAATTAAATTACAAAAAAAAGCGCCTCTTTCAAGAGGCGCTTTTTTTAAATAACTACTCGGCAATTTTAACGCTAATCCGATCTGGTAAATGCGGGGCTCTTTTAATAAAAGAGGGCCAGAACTCTAACTCATAACGATCAATCTCAGGAATCTGATCGAGGTGATCTTTAATTTGCGCTTCTTTCAAACTAACTAAATTCTTAGAATCTAAAGGAACAGTGCCCCCACTTGAAACCATTTGACCATTAAAATAAGCAGTGACCGTCGCTTGAGCTGGATTACTTTGATATTTTTCTAAAGTAAAGACAATTGACTCTGGGTTAAAACCAGTTAGACGCTTATCATCGGAAATTACCATCGCTAGCCGGTTTTTAGCAAGATTAATGGAATCTTCTTGAGAGAAGCGAGCTAAAATATAACTCTTCTTGGCAGTGGCGGTAAACTCTGAAGCATTGTCACCCGCTTTTACGCTAAATTCAACTTCAAAAGAATCAGGAACTTCTTTGTAGGTTGTCGCCTGTCCGGCAGCCGGGCGAAAATCATTTTTAGCTTTAGTATCTAAAATCGCCTGAATATCTGCTTCAGCCTTTTCTAAATCAGCTTCAGTGACAATAGTCTTAACATCAGCCTGATAAGAAAAAGGCCCACTGCTTTCAGCATAAACACTATTTTGTAAACCTTCCCACAAGCCAGGGATAGTTAACTTTTCAAGGCCTGTTAATAATTTATCTCTCCCTAACTCATCAGCATAAACAGTCGTTTCAATCTGACCGCCAGCTGGGATATTAACGGCCTCATCAAGACGGTAGAGACGGTTATCGGCTGTTAGCAAACGGGTAGTGGCGACTAGGCGCTGATTGCGAGTTAACTTATTAATTAAAGTAACTGTACCCCGAACCCGACCACTCTGGTCATCAACCTCATTTCCCTTTTCAACCTGATAAACTTTTTCAGCTTCTTCCTCAACCATTTTTGCTTCACCTCGGACCAGCGGATAATCAGAATTTAATTCGGTTGCTGAAGTGACGGTAAAAGTTGCCTTATCATTAATAATCTCTTCCCCCCGCGGATAGACATTAACCGTAAGCTTAACCGCAAAGAAATAAAAAACAGTTAATATTAAAACCAAGGTTGCCACCGAATAACCCCAAGCTTGACGGCGATAAAGTTTTAAAGGTTTCTTTCTTAGAATTGGGGGCTCCGCCGCTTCTTTGCTTGGAGAAAAATCGGCACTATCTTCAATTAATTCTGAAAAAAAGTTTTTCTGCTTATCAAAAATTTCATTATCTGTCGGTTCAAAATCTAGAGTACCTACTTGCTTATTGTAAAAATTTTCAACACCCTCCCCTTCTTCATTTTCTTGTTGATAATCGGGTCGGTAAATTGGCCGCTCAAAAACCGCCTCTGTTTCTTGATCAGAAATAACATCAACAAAAACCGGCTTCACTTTAGAGGCTTTTTTTTCAAGTGGTTTTTTGGCACTTGTTTTTTTAGTCGAACTCTTCTTTGGAGTGGTTGTTTTTTTAGTTGCCACCTTTTTAGGGGTAGCCGCTTTTTTGGCTGAAGTCTTTTTAGAAGAGGCTTTTTTTACGGCTGTTTTTGAAGTCTTGGAACTAGTCTTCTTTTTAGCGCTTGAACTCGCTTTAGGCATAAAATTAACTCTTACTCAAGAAAAAAAATCTTGAATTATTGTCTG
>CAZERN010000053.1:0-2482 GCA_964514675.1 uncultured Gammaproteobacteria bacterium
AATGGAATCATTACTAGAGCTGAGACAAAAAAAGTTGTTTCATACCCCTTGCTTTCAACCAACCAAGCTGAAATAGCTGGGGCAAAAACCCAAGCCAAGTTCATAAAAGTTAGATAAATTGTGCGCGTTCGTCCGGTTGTTTTATCATCAGAGGTTGATTCTAGAAAAATATCCAAATTAATCCAAATTAGGTATGAAGTCACCTGCATAATAATAAAGAAGAGAAGTACGCCTAGGGTGGTGCTGCTAAGACTAAGCCCGAGCAGGGAAAAAATAAAAATAGAAATAACAAACCCAGCGCTTAAATAGTTGCTTAAGCGATTGATTATTTTGGGAAAGATTAAAATAGCAACTATGGCGACAAGATTGGCAGCAATATAAAACCAACTGACCGCAGAAACGCCGACGAAGCTCTCCATATAACTGGAGCGAATATAGGCAGGTAAGGCATCAGCTAAGGCTAATAAAAAAGCAAACAAGCCAAAAATTAATAATTTTTTTTGTTGTAATTTTTTGGGGAAAACTTTATTTAGATTCCCAGCTTGGTCGGAGTGAAGAATGTTTTTCATGGCGATATAAATAAATTAGGTAACCAGCAAGAACAATAATAACTAAAATAAAAGAAAAAAATTGAGGCCAACGCCAAGAAAAAATTAACGGCGCGAAGTCAATTTTAATAAATTCTAGGAAAAACCTTAGGAGCGATGCTCCGATTAGGTAGAAGGCTAAAATAGAAACAGATTTTTTTTCGCTTAAGATTTTTGTCTTTTTTATTAAAAAAAATAGGGCAGTGGCTAAAATTAGAAGCCCTAAACTTTCATAAAGAAAGGTGGGGTGGAAAAAAGAAAAACTTTCGTAAGCTAACGGTCTTTTTTCGATTGCAATTGGAATTCCCCAGGGTAAATTTGTTGGTTGGCCAAATAATTCTTGATTAAACCAATTGCCGCAGCGGCCAATTGCTTGTCCTAAGGCGAGTCCAGGGCTTAAAATTGCCGCCCAGTGCCAGAAACTAGTCCTTTTTCTTTTTGTCCACCACCACAAAACAATAACTCCTATAATGAGAGCGCCATGAATAGCTAGGCCTCCTCTCCAGATTTGAAAAATTTGTAATAAATTATTTTGGTAATAAGGCCAAAACAAAAAAACCTCATAAAGGCGAGCCCCGATAAAGCCCCAAAGAACCAGATAGAAAACTAAATCCCAAACTGACTCTAAATCTTTCTGGAACCTTTTTGCTAGGTAAAGGGTTAAATATAATCCAGTAATAACCCCTAAAACAATAAAAACTGCGTACCAGCGAATATTTAGAAGGCCAAGAGATAAAAAAATGGGCTGCGGTTCAAAATTATGTAAAAAAGAAAACATGTGCGGACAGAGAGACTCGAACTCTCAAGGGTTGCCCCGCTAGCTCCTAAGGCTAGTGCGTCTACCAATTTCGCCATGTCCGCGACCTAATCATTTTAAACTATATTTACTTAAATGTGAAGTAAGATTAGTGAATAAAGAGGGATTTTAAAAACCCCACCCCTTTTTGACAAAAAGGGGTGGGGTAAGGTGTAAAAGCTTCTTCTTTAGATTTCTTCCAGAACCTCGATTTTGGCATTTTTTACGCCAAACTTAAGAGCATCTTGTTTTTCAATCATCCAAACATCAACTCGATTCGAAAAACGTTTATTCATTCGATCGCGAACAACAAATATCTGGTCGCCAAATAGCTCAGGAATGCGGACTTTGGTGCCTAATTTTAAGAAGTTGGCTCCAATAGTGTCCTCAACCCCATGTTCACAAACATTAAAGCCGTTAGCGGTAATACAGGGAGAGCTATCTGTTTGGGCTGCCTCTGAATTGTAAGCAGTAATTACATGCTGGCTAGTGCTAACAACACGATATTTAATTTCTTCTTCTTTTTCCAAGATATTACTTTCTTGACTGGGAATCACTTGAGGATTTGCTAAAAGCAGAATCTTTTCTTCCTTAATTGGTTCGGGGCTTTCCCCAGGATTGGCAGCTAGTTGGTCAACAATAATCTGAGCTTCCAAGTCTAATTCAGAACTTTTTAAAGGAGGCGTTAAACTAATTAAATCATCTTGTTGGGATTCCTGATTTTCTCGGATGTGGTTAGCGACACTAGCGTTAGCTAGGGCAGGGGTGAAGAAGAAGAGGAATTCAAAAAGACAGACAATTAGCAAATAAAGCAAAAAGCTTTGCCGTCTACTAAGAGGAACGATGTCCTCTCCGATTTTTTGGAGTTTTGTTTTCATAAATTATCTTTAGTCCCAAAATAAAAACCAGCAGACTGGTTTATTTCACGACCAACCTTTTTATCATAAGTCTTGAATTAAGTCAAGAGCAGGCTGTGGATAAGCCATTGACAATTCAATTTAAAAATGGTACGGTCGTTTTAGAACATTAACACCTAAACATAATAGAAAATGAAAAAATTATTATTAATTTTTGTTTTTTCGGGGCTAGTTTCTTTACT
>CAZERN010000054.1:0-2391 GCA_964514675.1 uncultured Gammaproteobacteria bacterium
GAACATGGACTATTCCGCGCTCAAATCTTCGGGCAAAACCACCAGGCTCTTCATAGAAGAAACCAAGTGGTCGACCAAGATCAAGGTGATACTTAGATTCGTAAGGAGTGTTCTGTCCGTAAGAAAACCAAGTATTATCCAATAAAAGTGCTGAACAAATAGTAAAAAGCCAATTGTCCAAATTTCCAGCTCGAGCATTAAATAAAGCAATTTCCATCCCAGCGGCATTATTTAAGTTATCGAACCAGCTGCCGATATAATGCTCGGGGAAATTTTCAAACTGTTTCCCGTCACAAATATTCATATAATACCCATGCCCGCCGTTGCCGATGATTAAAAAGTCAGGTCCCATCACTTCCCGAACTTTCTTGAGAAAATATTCATTTCCCAAACGCCATTGGCGATCAAGTTCTGGGTAATTATCGGGCAAACCATCAAAATCAGAATCGACCCCGTCTTCTAAAAAAGAGATATCTCGGAAGAGATCATCATCTAAAATTCCATCGAGATGGATTCCCTGCCGACTGTAGGCGCCAATAATATCCTCAATGTAACGTTCGCTGAACCATTCAATATAAGAGTAGCTTTTTCCGGCAATCTCATAACGCCACCCATCTAAACGGATATTCATCATTACGGTTCCTGGCCAGAAAGAAAGGTTTTTACCAGCAGGGTCATGAAGGTACCAATGAGAGAAATTCTTTAAATAAGCAACAACATCCAAACTCCAGGGTTTATCTGGAAACATCGGTTCATGCCACTGCATCTTCTCGACATAGGCGAGGATTTTAATCTCCGGCTTTATTTGTCTTAGATAACGCAGACTGGCCGCAGAAGTATTAATTACCTCATGATCAACAATGATCATATCATAGCCGCGATAAGATTCCGCTTGAGAAACACTTAAGTTTGGCAAATAATGCATCACATAAGTTTTCTGAGCAAAAATAGCGCCGCTAAACATTACAACAGCAATTAGTAATACTATTTTTTTCATTTTATATAATTTTTGTTAATGTCCTTTTTTCTAAATCTAATTTAACAATTTATACCCTTTTTGTCAATAGGCTAGCAGTTGTGCTTGACATTTTTTATAAAAAAATGTATGATGAAGGGTAAATTTAAAAAATAAATGTATGAAAAAAGCCTTCAAATGGGGCTTGCCCATTCTCGGTCTTGGTTTAGCTTGGGTGTTAATTTTTGCCCCCAGCGCTAAAACCAGCTACGTTGCCTATTATTCTGGCGACGCTATTACCTACAAAAACAAAATAATCATTGCCACTACTGACAGCGGTGCTTTGGAAATTTATCGTCAGGATGGAAAAAATCTTGAACGCACTGCTCGCCTTAAGGCAGATGCTACTGCTTGGGGCGATGAGTTTACTTCAGTTAAACTTGATTACAGCGCTAATCGCCTATTAGCTTATGCTACGGCCGGCTTCTCTCTTTATCAATACGATTTAAGTGACCCAGAACAACCAAAACTTTTACAAAAAAAGACTAACACTTATTTTGAGTGGTACCAAAAAGTTGATAAACTTGGCAATAACCTGGTTACCGCCAGTGAAAAAGGAGTAAAGGTTTGGCGTGTTGATGGAGAATTATTTGATGTTATCGATTCTTACCCGGTTGTTGTTAATAACGGCTTAAGCTTACGCTTTGACGCTGCTGGACGCTACATTATTAGCGTCGACGAAGATAATCTAGTTCGGGTTTATGATATAACCAAACGAGCTGAGATAAGTCGCTTCCCGGTTAACTATCGCAGCGACAGTGATCAAAAGAGACTGCAATTTGATTCACTTAATAATGAAATTTTGATTTTTGATGATTTCTATCTCAAACGTTTTTCTTTAGATGGTGACTTATTAACCTACCACCCCAACAGTTCTTTTAATGGTTATAGTGTTGAGGCCAGCGGGCAGCCAAATTATGTTTATGCCGCCAACGGTGAAAGTATCATGCGCTTATCAAAGAAAAACTTTAAAGATGGCTTAAAAATTGGAGCCAGTAATTTAAACCACAACGGCTGGGCAATGGGCTTAAAATATCTTAATGTTGGCGGCCAGGAACGCTTAGTTGTCTTCAATGGTGGCGGTATTGTCGTCTTGAATTCTGCTTTAGAAAAAATTGCGGCAATTAATGCCACTGAAATTGCCGAAAATCCGAAAGCGAAAGAAGCTCTATCTCTAAATTCTGAATCTTATTCAGCTAGCTCGGGTGCTAAATTCAACTTACGTGGAACCGGTTTTTTCCCTAATGAAGAATTAACAATTAAGTTTGCTAATGAAAACAGGACTATCAACGCTGATAGTAATGGCCGCTTTAGCACGACTTTAACAGTTCCCGCTTTAAGCGCTCGCCGTACTGATATAAAAGTTACCGGCAAAG
>CAZERN010000055.1:0-2390 GCA_964514675.1 uncultured Gammaproteobacteria bacterium
AAAAGAATTTTACGGCCGTAAATTTCTAGTTAATTCCCGAGTCTTAATTCCCCGTCCAGAAACAGAGTTATTAGTTGATCTCGCCCTAAAAACTGCCAGAAAACCTGGTCCAAAGTCAGAAATAATTGATCTTGGCACAGGCAGTGGCGCAATTATTATTAGTCTCGCCTTGGAGCTAAGATCAACCGCTAACTACTATGCTTCTGATATCTCTCAGTCTGCCCTGGCGGTTGCCAAAACCAACAGTCGGCGCTTTGGCTTAAAGATTAATTGGGAAAAGGGTGACCTCTTAATCCCACATCAAGAAATTTTAAAAAACTCTAAACGCCTAATCATTGTCGCCAATCTCCCCTATCTTAAACCCGAACAGCTAGCTGAGCCTTCAATTAAGCGCGAACCGCTTCTAGCTTTAGTTTCCGGAAAAGATGGTCTAAATCATTATCGCCGACTATTCTCACAAATAGCTGCCAGCCAGCTTCCACAGAGCTTTACCCTTCTAGCAGAAATAGACCCTAGTCAAACTGAGCCTATCAAAAAACTGGCTCTCGCCAGTTTAGGGGAACTATCTTTAACTTTTTTTAAGGATTATTTCGGCCAGAATCGCTTCTTTAAACTAACTAATACTGAACATCTTCAAGGTGATTAATAACTGAAATCCAGGTTTTCCCGGGCTTAAAAACAAACTCACTTCCGTCTTTTTTATAAAAACGCCAACGCTCGGAACTATTGTTTTGTTTCCAGCTACCCCAATCACAAGTGCCGTTTTGACAAAGTAGGGCTGTGCCTCCGCTCTGAGCTATAAGCTCCAAACGCAAATCATCATCAATTACTTTAAAGGCCCGCAAAGGAAAGATTAAGTTATCAACCATAATTAGGCTTCCATCAGCTTCCTGATGGGGGCCGTTTTCTAAATAACGCTGATAAGTGCTGGTGTCCGACAAATAACGCCACGAGACGTTATACCCTTCACTATACTTTACCTTTACTAAAGAGGATGAACTAATCTCAGTTGCGAGTAAATCTTCAAATTGATAAGGGCTAAAATAATTTTGGTCTAAGAGAGAAAAATCTTCTTCATTAATAATCAAATCTTGACGATAAGAATCAAGTTTCTCTTTAGAGGTTAAAACATTATGTGGTGCTGGACGATTATTAGCTCGCCAAAAATAAGACCCTTGATAAAATTCATTAACATCATTAACCCCCAAATTTTTCGCCAGAGCTAAAGCCTCCGGGCTGCCGCCCACATGGACATAAGTCGCTCCTAATTCCTGGGCCCACTTTAAAAAATAAGGACGGGCTGAACGCACCGGGCCAATCTCAGCGGGCAAATCTTGGGAATTAAACACAGCCATCAGTCTAGTAACTCCACCCTCAACAGGGGCTTCGTAAACTAAGGTGGCCGAACTTAACCCAGCTGATGGCCGAGCACTAACATAATTATCAATCATCACCGCCCAAGGACGACCGCGGGTTTCGGATTCTTTCATTAATAGACCGCTGAGTGGGTGGATTTCGCAATCAAGACAAGTTTCCTCTATTAATGGCGGCGTAGTTGTTGCCGGTGGCGTAACTGGCGCCTGCTCTTCAATTGGGAATAACCAGGTTGGTTGCCATAAATACAAGCTTAAAGCCGTTAAGGAAACAACTAAAAGCAAGGCGGCTGCAATCATCGCCCGGTTTAGTCTAACGGTCGCCGAAGAGGCGACCGTTTGCTTGTTCTCTATTCTATTAGGCTTCAGTTTTTTCATCTTTTTTTTCTTCTTCGCCTTCAGCGGTCTCAGTCGGCTTTTCAGACTCTTGAACGACAACCTCTTCAACGCGAGGCGGAATAACGGAAGCAACAATTAAATCAGGATCACTTAAAAGCTCCCAAGTAGCCGGAATCTTGATGTCAGAAACCTTAATTTCGTCTTCAAAACTATCTAAGACGGAAATATCAACATCGATATGATCAGTTAAATCCTGAGGCAAGCACTCAATCTCTAAAGAGTTCACGTTTCTAATTAAAGAGCCGGACATCTCGCGAACAACCCTAGATTCGCCAACAAACTCTAAAGGAATTTCGGTGCTAATTTTCTCCTTCATGTTCACTTGGAAAAAATCAACATGCTGCAAGCGGCCACTTACTGGATGGCGTTGGGTCTCTTTAATTAAAACCTTAACTTTCTCGTCGCCGTAATTTAAATCAATTAAATTAGATTCACCAGCTTCTTTCGTCAAGCGCTCCAAGGCTGCTCTTTTAATCTTTAAGCTGACATTGTCCACATTTCTACCATATAAAATGGCCGGAACTAAGTCATCTTCTAGTTTTTCTTTAGGGGCACGAACATCCCCACTGAGTTTCATTTCCATAGTTTTTTAGCTATTATTTAATAATTTATTTTAGA
>CAZERN010000056.1:0-2299 GCA_964514675.1 uncultured Gammaproteobacteria bacterium
CCTGTGACAATGACGCCACTGGCAAAAAGCCTAATACAAATGTTTGCCCAATCTGTTTGGCTCATCCTGGTACTCTGCCGCAACCCAATAAACGAGCAATAGAATTGGTAATTTTAGCTGGCTTAGCAACTAATTGCCAAATTAGCGCTTACTCCAAATTTGATCGTAAAAATTATTTTTACCCTGATCTTCCTAAAGGCTATCAAATTTCTCAATATGATCAGCCTTTGTGCCGCAACGGAAAATTGGAGACCGCAGCGGGCCCAGTGGCAATTACCAGAATCCATCTTGAAGAAGATACTGGTAAATCTACTCACCCAAGCGGGAAAGACTATTCTCTACTAGATTTTAACCGGGCCGGCACGCCGCTGTTAGAATTGGTCAGTGAACCAGTAATAAAAAGCGCTGCCCAAGCTAAAGATTTTTGCCAACGCTTTCAACAACTTCTCCGTTATCTAAAAATTTCTCGAGCAGATATGGAAAAGGGGGAGATGCGTTGCGAGGCTAATATTAGTCTACAATTACCAGAAACTTGGGAATATAAAGATGGCGCCATCTTAGCTCTTAAAAAGAAAAAATTAAATCCAAAAGTAGAAATAAAAAATATCAATTCCTTTAAAGCGGTCGAGAGGGCAATTAATTATGAAATTGAGCGTCAGGGAAAATTATTAACCAAGGGCGAATCAATCCAAGCGGAAACTCGCGGTTGGGACGATAAAAAAAATGAAACCAAGTCACAACGTCTCAAAGAAACAGCTGCCGATTACCGTTACTTCCCTGAACCAGACATCCCACCTTTAGAAATCAGCCCCGAATGGGTTAAAAAAATTGCTCAAGAAATTGGTGAATTACCAGAAGAAAGAATTAAGCGCTTTATTAAACAGTACGGCTGGCGCCGCGAGCAAGCGGAACTTATTGTCGCCAGTGAAGATTTATCTGATTTTACCGAACAGGCAATTTCAGAAGCCGACGCCTGGTTAGTCGCTAATCAAGATAATACTGCTCGAACTGGGAAAAAACTTGCCGATCTTGTTGTTAACTTAGTGAGCAGTGAATTACTTAAATTATTACGAACAGACAATCGACATGTTAGCGAACTAAAAATTACTCCAGAAAATTTTGGCCAACTAGCCTGCTTAATTTCTCAAGGGAAAATCAATTCTTCAGCCGCCCAGAAAATTCTAGAAAAAATGTACCAGACTGGCGGCGATCCTATTCAAATAATGGACAATCTTGGCTTAGAACAAACTGATGATGAGGCTCTAATTAAAGAAACAATCACCAAGGTATTAAATGATTACCCAGAACAAACCGTTGCTTATAAAAACGGCAAAATAACCCTGCTCCAATTTTTTATCGGCAAAGTGATGGCGGAAACGCGCGGGCGCGCTAACCCAGAAAAAATCAAAGCTCTCCTAGAAAAAGGAGTTTAAAATTTTAATAGTCAGAAAAAAAGCCATTCTTACGAATGGCTTTTTAATTGTATTTTCTCGTTAGTACTTTTAAAATCCCAACCATGACGACTAAGTTCATTTGAACACGGTCTCCTAAAAACATAACCAAAGCAACCGGCCCTTAAAAAACTAGGTGTATCAAGTAAACTCCGAAAATGACTGGAACCAAAAATAGCTAGGTCGGTGTTCTCAGAGAAAACAAGAACTCGTTGTAAATTAAGGTGCCCCAACCAATCAAGGGTTAATTCCTCTCTTAACAAACAGGCGATTTCCAGGTTTACTGAAACTAGATGTAATGTTTTAGCCTCAGTTAGAACCTCTTCCCTTTTTAGAATTAGGGCTTTTTCCAAAGTTCTTTTCAAAATTACTATCTCCCAGCGTTCGCCTTTGGTAGCTATGAATTGAGGTGACATTAGCAACCCTTTAACCTCCAAGTTCAATATATGACCCTGACTTTCCAATCTTTCAATCCACTGCTCACCAGTGGTGCCATCGGAAATCAGGTCCAGATTAACTGCATGATTTTTCTCCAAAAATTTCGCATTTCCCATGTCCACTATTTTTTAAAGATTACTCTTTCCGAGTTGGAGCTGTCCTTTCGTAGTCACAGCTAGAAAACTATTATCAAAAATAATTATCTTCTAGCTGCGACCACAAACCTTGTTAAAGATCTTTGGATTACTGTTATATCATTTTAACAGACTTTGTCAAAGCTAACTTCAGTTTTTAAGCCAAAACTCAATAGTAGCTACCGCCTCTTCTTCGGTGCTTACTGCCACAATTTCCCGCCCCTGCTTAGCCCAACGCTTAAACCAAGTTTTTTGACGCTTAGCAAAACGATAAAT
>CAZERN010000057.1:0-2230 GCA_964514675.1 uncultured Gammaproteobacteria bacterium
TTTTATCACCTTGTTTTATTTGAGCTGCTCGGCGAATTTCAATTCTGACCGAAGAGTAAAACTTTAAAGCATTCCCACCGGTGGTTGTTTCAGGGTTGCCAAAGAAAACACCAATCTTATTTCGGATTTGGTTAATGAAAATAATCACCGTATTTGTTTTAGCCACTGCCGCCGTCAATTTTCGCAGGGCCTGACTCATTAGTCGGGCCTGAAGCCCCATGTGCTGATCGCCCATATCACCCTCAATTTCTTTTTGTGGTACTAAGGCAGCAACTGAATCAACCACAACCACATCAACCGCATTGGAACGCACTAGCGTTTCCACAATATCTAGAGCTTGTTCACCGGAATCTGGCTGGGAAATAATTAAATCTTTAATGTTAACGCCAATTTTTTCCGCATAAGCTGGGTCAAGAGCGTGTTCAGCGTCAACGAAGGCAGCAATACCACCAAGTTTTTGAACCTCAGCAACAATATGTTGGGCTAAAGTTGTTTTTCCGGATGATTCGGGGCCATAAATTTCAATAACCCGACCACGCGGAATACCACCAATACCTAGAGCGATGTCCAGAGACAAGCATCCAGTCGGGATTGAATCAACATCAGTTTTACGGGCATCACCAAACTTCATGATGGAGCCCTCGCCGAATTTAGCGCGCACTTGTTCCATTGCTGCTAAAGCCGCCTCTTCTTTTTTGTCAGCCTCACCATTACCCTTGGGAATGGTAGCTGTTTTTTTATTAGCCATACTTTTTAACAATAACCTTTCGGGAGGGTTGGTTATTAGAATTAAATTTATAAAAATTCGACTGCTATATTATAACTTATTTTGCTTGGCAAACCAACTATTTCAAAAAATTTATTTAAGCTCCTTTAAATAGCTTATAAATTTCTCCCAGACAACCCCTAAATCAAAGGCTCCTCCTTTAAAAGCTTCTTTTAAATACTCAACCCAAGAAATTTTAGAGCTCTGATTTTTATAGACAGGTAAAGACACAACATCACTATTTTCACTTGACTGGTTTTGAATAAATTCCCCCATCTTAAAACTAATGTCTCTTGTCCCCCAAGCAAAAAGTGGCAGTGGCCGGTTATTAGCCTGATCAATGAGACCTGACAGACCAGCTAAGACTTGCCCAACTAGAGGCCAGCGGTCAGCTGACTGAGTAGAAATATTTTCCTGGCGGTACTCTAGCGTCGCAAAAATAGTCAGATAAAAAAACAGTAACAACAAGACTAAAGCACCTAAAATTCCTCCTAATTTTTTCATAAAAAATCAAGGTTTGATAAATCTATTTTATCATTTTAAGGGCTGGGGGGCAATTTTTATTTTTACCTTATTTTAGATTAAAAATATCAGCGAACCACTTGACAACAAAACAAAAATAGTTTATTTTAGAAGAAGAATTTTAACAAAAAAAGGAGGAAAATGGAAGCATTAGCAAATTTTTATCGGGAAGTTAACAGCCACAGTGGCGATACTTATCTCTTAAAAAAAGATTTAAAAATTTTTGTTGACCGGGGTGTTTCAAACCCCAATCTATCAACAACTAAATTAATGGCAGGGTATATCGACCAAAACCCGGAAATTACCAAAGAGAAGGTAATCGCTGATTGTCGCTGCGGTTGTGGGGTTTTAGGGATTCAGGCTGCTTTAGGTGGAGCTAAACAAGTTTTTTTTACTGACTCTTCGCCGCTCGCGATAAGCAATACCGAGAAAAACATAAAAAAGATTGGTCTCTGTAAATTAATGGAGGTAATTGAAAGTGATTTACTGGAAGACATCCCCAAACCGGTTGATATCATCTTTTTTTCACATCTCTTGCTGCCCGGGAATCCGAAAAGATCCAACTGGTTGGAGGGGAATTTATTTAATGACGGCGAAACCTTAAACCGTTTTTTCTTTCAAGCGCTTACCTTTTTAAAGCCGGGTGGAAAAATTTTCATCCCCTTTAATCGGGCAATTGGCGATGTTCATGGCCCAGCTTTCTTTTCTGCAAAAAGAAGACTGCAATCCAGAATAGTCTATAGCGAAAAAATGCCAGAAGGCGAAATTGTAATTTACGAGTTTAAACATTTTTAAACCTAAATTAACCAACACAAAAAAACCACCTCTCAAAGAGATGGTTTTTTTTCAAATAAAAAACACCATTGTTCTGGCGACGACCTACTTTTCCAGGGCTCCTGCCCAAGTATCATCGGCGCTGGAGGGCTTAACTTCTGAGTTCGG
>CAZERN010000058.1:0-1887 GCA_964514675.1 uncultured Gammaproteobacteria bacterium
CAGCCTCTTGAAGGCGCTTTAAATCACTGGGGCGCAGCTCAAAATGGTGAACCTCGGCACCAGCCGGCAATAAAGAGTTAGCTGAAACCTGTTCCCCGCCGACAAAAGAGGCGAATTCTTGAAGCGGGAGAATGGTCGTTAAAACAACCAGGCGCTTATCACCAGGGGCAAGAGTTGATTTTTTATTATTCAATAAAAAAATGCTACCAATTACTAAAAGCGCCAAAAGTAAAAAAGTGCCAATAATCGCTGGCCAACGGTTCGCTTTCATACTCTAAAAATTTAGATTTTTAGGGGTGCGTGGAAACGGAATGACATCACGAATATTAGTCATTCCTGATAAATACATAATCAGTCGCTCAAAACCAAGACCAAAGCCAGCGTGAGGAACGCTGCCATATTTTCTTAAATCCAGATACCAGAAATATTCATCCTCTGACAAGCCTAATTCTTTTAAGCGACTCTGGAGTAAATCCAACCTATCTTCACGCTGACTGCCGCCGATAAGTTCGCCGATTCCCGGCACTAGCAAATCCATAGCCGCTACAGTTTTTTGATCATCATTTAGGCGCATGTAAAAAGCCTTGATATCTTTAGGGTAGTCAGTTAAGAAAACTGGCTTTCCAAAAACTTTTTCAGTTAGGTAGCGCTCGTGTTCAGTTTGTAAATCAATCCCCCATTTTACTGGGTAATCAAACTTCTCGCCGCTCGCCTCTAAATGTTTAATTGCCTCGGTATAAGAGAGACGGACAAAATCAGAATTAAGAACAGCTTCTAAGCGCTCCTTAAGGCCGGGCTCAATAAATTTATCAAAGAATTCCATTTCTTCTGGAAGAGCAGCAAAAACATGCTTAATTAAATATTTAAGCATCCGTTCGGCTAAATCCATATCCATGTTTAAGTCAGCAAAAGCCATTTCCGGCTCTATCATCCAAAACTCACTGGCATGTCTGGTGGTGTTGGAATTTTCCGCTCTAAAGGTTGGACCAAAAGTATAAACTTTATTTAAGCCAGCAATCAGCGCCTCCGCCTCTAATTGGCCGCTTACAGTTAAACCAGCCCGTTTACCAAAAAAATCCTGACTAAAATCCGTTTGCCCGGCTTGGTTTTTCGGTAAAGGTTTCTCCAAATCAAAGGTTGTGACCGTAAAAAGCTCCCCCGCTCCTTCAGCATCAGAGGCCGAAATCAGTGGTGTGTGGACATAGCAAAAGCCTTCTTCGTGAAAGAAGTTATGGATAGCAATACTAAGCTCGGAACGCAAACGATAAACAGCGGAAAAAGTGTTGCTGCGGCCCCGTAAATGAGCAATTTCTCGCAAAAACTCAAAACTATGTTTTTTCTTTTGTAGAGGGTAATCCTCGGCTGCGCGACCAATAATATTTATTGTTTCTGCCTTTAATTCAAAAGACTGACCAGCGGCTGGGGACTCTATCAAAACCCCCTTTACTTCAACCGAAGAACCGATTGTTAATTTTTCAATTTCATTAAAATTATCCAAAGCGGAATCAAAAACAACCTGGACTCCCTTAAAGAAAGACCCGTCATTTAAATCCATGAAACCAAAATCTTTAGATGAGCGAATTGTGCGCACCCAACCAGCAACGGTTAGGCTCTTATTTAGATAAGAAGCAGTCTCCCGATGCAGTTTTTTTAGCGAAGTGTAGGACATATAATTTTATTTTTTTACTTCCCCAGATTACCCCAAGTCTTAGTTTTTATCAAGTAAACTCTTATTTTTATCGGCTTCATTAAAAATAGGGTTATTAAGTAATCCTTTGGCAAAAAAGGCAGCCTCATCTAAATCACTAGTATTGGGTCGGGTGGGATTTAAGCCGCCAAAAACCTTAGTAAAGCTGTAACTAATCTTGCCAGGGCAGGAAAATTCGC
>CAZERN010000059.1:0-1866 GCA_964514675.1 uncultured Gammaproteobacteria bacterium
AGACCTTCTCCTTACCATGGAGATGCTCTACCAACTGAGCTAAAACGGCAAAAATTAAAAATTAGCCCCTAAACGCTAACTGCGTAATATAATAAATTATTTACCTAAATTATTCAAGTCTTTTTAAGAAGGGTTGGGAGTACCTGGCTCATTGCCCTCTTGAGGGTCGGGGGTGCCCGGAGCTGTCCGGTGATTTTCTTTATCAAGAGACAACTCTAACTTCTCAACCACTTCACCAAGGGCAGGGTCTGTTTCGCCTGCTTGGACTGATTCCATTTCGCCAGCTAAATCAAACATCTGTTCCCAACCTAAAACCTTAGCATTCTCGGGGTTAACCCGCTTAAGACGGGCAACAAAACCCTTAGCGGCATCCATTTGGTTAGCCGCTAAAGCCAATTCCACGGCTAAGTCTAAATAGCGCGGATTGTTTGGCTCTAATTCTAAGGCTTCTTGAATCTCATCAAAAGATTTCAAATTAGCCCCTAAATTTTTACTGATTAAAGCCAACTCAAAATATATTTTTTGACGACTGATATCAGGATCTTCTGGGTAAGACCATTTCAAACTGCGATATATTTTTAGAGCATGCTCTAAGGTTGAGTGCGCTTCCGCCCAACGTTTCCCTTCGCGATAAACATCAGCTAAAAGTAAGAAGGCATTTAAATTTTTAGATTCCAAGCTAATAATTTCAATTAAAGCATCTTCGGCAAGCTCCAACTCTTCTTTCTCTAAATCATCTTTAGCACTAACAAATAGCTCTTGAATCCGTTCCCGTCGCTCGCTAAGAGTGGGTTTCTTTTTTTGGCGACCGCGCCGACGCTGCTGCTTTAAATTATCGTAAGCCTGATAAAGTGGGTCAGAAAAGTTCTTTTTTAAAAACAACCAGAGACGGCCAAAAAAACCACTCCAACGCGATAAATCACGATCTAAACGCTTTTTTATCATATCCTTTTTAAAGCGTGACTCTTTCTCTCCAGGAATGTTGTCAACATCCAAAATTGCTAAAGCCGGAAACTTACGGACAATAACAACAGCAATAACCACTAAAGCGACAATGACAATAATTAAAACAAGTAAAGGCCAATTCATATAATTAAAATTAACCACTAATAATTTTTTTAAATTCAGTAACCTTTAAGCTCGCCCCACCAACTAAAAGACCATCAATATTTGGCCACTCTAAAAAATCAGCGGCATTTCTCGGACTCACGCTACCACCATAAATAACACGCGGGAAACGTCCAATTAAATTAGCTAAAACCCCTTTAATTGTTACCTGAACCGCTTCCGCTGCAGACGCCTCTAAAGCCTTCCCGCTACCAATTGCCCATAAAGGCTCATAGGCAACAACTAAAGCATTATCTTTTTCTATCCGTAAACCAAATAAAACTTCTTCTAATTGCCGCCTCAAAACTGCGGCTGTCTTTCCGGCTTTTTTTTGACTGGCATTTTCGCCGATACATAAAACTGGCACCAAACCAGCTTCTAGAGCCGCCTGAACTTTAAGGCGTAACAAAGGTGATTTTTCTTGAAATTCTTGACGGCGCTCACTGTGACCAACTAAAACATATTTAGCTCCTAATTGTTTAAGGCTGGTAGCACTAACTTCACCAGTATAAGCACCTTTTAAATAAGGGGCTAGATCCTGAGCGCCTAATTTAAATAATTTAGTCGGTAAATTTCGGCCAACAACTTCTAGAGCGCTAAAGTCCGGCAAGACGCCAAGCTCGGCTGTAGAATTCTTAATTTGGACTCGATAATCTCGCGCCAGTTTCTCGCTTTCTTTAAAGGAAAGTTGCATCTTCCAATTCGCTAAAATTAATTTTTTCATAGTTTAAATCAAAATTTTAACCCTTTCTAAAACAA
>CAZERN010000060.1:0-1796 GCA_964514675.1 uncultured Gammaproteobacteria bacterium
TCCGTACACCTTGACTAAGCGCCCCCAAAAGACAAGCAGAACCATCAATCTGATATGGTTTGCCGAGTCGAGCATCGTTACCACAGGAAAAATTAAAAGTAAGCGCGTCACGAATAAAATCAAAAACTACTGTTTTAACATCGGAACCAGAACCATCGCTAGCAAAAATTCTGACACTTTGCTTTCCATTTAAAGCCTGACTAAGGGGAATCTGGAGAGAAATTTGCCTACGATTAGCAGTAATGTTGGCGACAGCAGCCTGAGAAGCGGCCTGAGAGAGTCCACTATTTAAAGCTGAATTAGTTGAGCTAATATTAAAATCTACGCCAGGATCACTGCTATTTACGAAGAAGCTATATTGCAAGCTACCACCCTGAAAAGAGTTATAACTAGCATTTTCAGCTTCAATGGATATTTTAAAGACATCATAAATTTCTAAATTTACCGGAGTTGTACTGATCGCTCCGCGAGCATCGGTCAAAGTCAGAATCATCGGATATGTTCCTTGATTGCCAGCCAAAGAGGCATAAACTTTTTTTTGAGAAGGATCGCCAGTAGCTTCTAGAATTGGGGCTGCACTCCAAGAAGAAAAATTAGCCGCCGGAGCCAACCGCCAAGAAACAAGATCGCCCTCTGGATCACGAACTTTTAAATAACCATTAAATTCTTTATTACTCTCTCCTTTAAGAAAGGAGCTAACTAGATAAGGGGGTTGATTAACTACTCCTCCTTGATAACCACCTCGGGAAGCACAGTTTTTGGAAGTTAACAGGGTGCTAGCGGTATCATAACCCAAAAGAGGACTTTCAAAAGTAGCGCAAAGATTAAAAGATGTCCCCCCAGGAGTGGCTCGGTAAATCATGGCATAACTCCCGGCCGGAAGAACCAAATCAGAATCAAAAAACTTTTTAGTCTGGGGATTCCAACAGGTTCCAGACTCAAAGCCAACACAACTACCTAAAGAATTAACCGGATCAGCTACTAAAGAATTAAGTCCTAAGGGCTCTCTAAAACTATCAACCCAACTTGGCCAAACAGAAATAGTTGTCCCCGGCAAATAGGAGCCAGCGCTTAAATCAGGATAAGAACCCTCTCTCCCTTTATAGGCTTCTAGCTTATCCTCAATCTGACTTAATTTGCCCAAACGATTAATATCACGGATTAAGCCAGCCTTAAAACTGTTACAATAAGAGTTTAGAGGACAGTCACTATCTATTAAACATTCGGTAGGCTCTGACAAGACACACTTGCCGTAATTAGCCTGGTTTTGATCGTTAGCACAGATAAAACCACTAGGACAATCATCTGGTTTAGAGCAAGTCAAAGAGGCAATAGAACAAAGCCCTTTCTGAGGAAGATTGCTATTAAATTTCCAATGAGAAATAAGTTGCCCTAAAATATCTTGGGTCTTATCTTCCGATTCTTGATTATAAGAAATTAAATAAATATTGGTGTAAATTTTCTTGTTAAGTAAATCAACGTTAGCCGCATTTACAAAAACCGTCCGGCCATCCCGAATTGCTTCATAACCATCAACAGTTAAACTTTGAGGCGAGCCCTGATAACCTTGTTTTTGATACCAAATTTCAATACTGTCATGTTCTAAATTTGGGAGAACGCGAACGGCAATAGCATCTGATTCGGCTGCTTGCCCAGGGGGTGTTAAAAAAATAATCAAGGCAGCAAAAATAAGAAGGCTAGAGATAATTAGCGGTCGCTTAAAACGACGAATTAAAGAAGGCATGTGATTACAATATTAAAAAATAATACAAACTAAGGAATAAGAACTCTAATTT
>CAZERN010000061.1:0-1599 GCA_964514675.1 uncultured Gammaproteobacteria bacterium
TTGTCAATTTGTTCTTTTAATTCTTCTAAGGTGCCGTTATTTTCTAAAGTGTAATCAGCTTTAGCCATTACTGCGGGGATAGTCACTTCCGTTTCTTTACCTTCATCAGCTAAAAACTCCTCCCAACTTTTTTTCGCATCACCAGGGTTTTCAGCCCGCGACAAGACTCTTTGATAGCGAAGCTCTAGCTTAGCGTCAATGGCGATTAAATAAAAATTATCCAATATTTTTAAATATTCAATATCAGCTAAGCGGCGGATACCATCAACAATAACTAGGTCGTTGTCGGTCTCAGAGACTTGCTTAGTTAGAGCTCGAGCCAGTAAATCTTCGCCGTAAGCTTGCCTTAAAAAGGTTGATAACCTAATAATATTATCTCGTTCCTCTGGGACATCCAGATCTTTTAGAATTTTCCTTAAAACATCAGAAAATTTAAAACTGACGCCACCACAACATTTTTCTAAATGTTTTTTGACTACTTCTTTGCCGCTGGCAATCTGACCACTGAGGCCGATGATTATTTTAGCCATAAAATTTAAATTAAGTGTAGAGCACACGATAACGGACGGAAAAAGCGTGCTCGTTAATTTTTTTTAGTTCTAATAAATTTAAATTAAGCGGGAAATCAACATCAAATAAGGGGAGGCCGGAGCCAAATAGGCGAGGTTCAATCGTTAAAACTATCTCAGTGATTAGTTTTCTTTTTAAAAATTGGGAGTTTAGGTAACAGCCGCCCCCTAAAAGGGCTGATTGGTATCCTTTGGCTTCTAGGTTTGCTAAAACAGCTTCTGGTTCTCCATTTACAAAGATTACCCCCTCCTGTTCTGGGTGGCTCATTTCACTAAAGACAACATTTAAACGGCGCGGCAAGGGCCGGGGTAGGGTATTAAAAGTATTTTCGCCCATTAAAATTACACCGTGCTTTTTTGACTCAGCGACAAATAATTTTTTGTCTTCTGGGCTAGTCCAGTTGGCTAATTGATTTTTATCTTTGGCTATTCTTCCGTCAACGGAAATAGCCATCATGAGGGTAACTGGTATCATAGGATTTTATAAGAAGAGCCCAATTTCACTATGTGAAATTGGGCCTTGATTTTTTAAACTGAAATAGGAGCTTTGATGCTTGGGTGAGGGTCATAACCCTCGAGATTGAAATCTTCGTATTTAAAGCTAAAGATATCTTTAACTTCCGGGTTAATTTTCATTTTCGGTAAAGCTCTTGGTTCGCGGGATAATTGTTCCTTTACTTGTTCAAAGTGATTGTTGTAAATATGCAAATCACCAAAGGTATGAACAAACTCACCGGGCTCTAGATCGCAGACCTGAGCCACCATCATCGTCAGCAGGGCATAAGAGGCAATATTAAACGGTACCCCTAAGAAAGTGTCGCAACTTCTTTGATAAAGCTGACAGGATAATTTTCCATCGGCTACATAAAATTGGAACAAGCAATGGCAAGGGGGTAATTTCATGTTTGAAATATCGGCAACATTCCAAGCGGAAACAATGATTCGGCGTGAGTTGGGGTTATTTTTTATAGTCTCAATAACCTCACTGATTTGATCGATGTGTCGGCCATCGGGAGTTGGCCAAGAACGC
>CAZERN010000062.1:0-1571 GCA_964514675.1 uncultured Gammaproteobacteria bacterium
AGATTGGCGCTGAAGTTCACGGGGGAATTGACCAGTTTTTCCGTTTTGAAGCGGGTGAAGGGAAGGTGATTGTTGATGACAATGAGTATTCAGTCAGCGATGGCAGTGCCGTTATTGTTCCGTCCGGCGCTAACCATAATGTTATTAATACTTCAGAAACAGAAGATTTGAAGCTTTATACTCTTTATTCTCCGGCTGAACATAAAGAAGGAATTATCCAAGCTACCAAAGAGGAGGCAGAGGCTCGTCACGAACAAGAACAGTTTGATGGCCAAACCACTGAATAATAGAAGCTCAATTAAAAAAGACTTTACTATTAGTGAAGTCTTTTTTAATGAGTTAACTTTAATCAATCTCTGAGAGACTGAATTTTAATTGCATCCCCTCGGCGCTAATTAAGGTTAAATTTTCACCATCCAGTTTATATTCAGGATCAGATTGTAATACTTGGCTGATTGTTCTTTCGGCGTCCATTAAGTCTTCATCTTCGCAATACATTAGAGTAGAGATTATACTGCTTGTCATCACAATTTGTTTGCCCTCTAAGATATAATCACCACCAAAACTGTTACAGGCTCTTCCGCCGGCGTGATTAGCGCTAAAGGTTAGTTTAACATTTGTTTTACTTAAATCAGTCCAGACCGCTCCGTTGCCTTTCGCTTGCAGTTGCCAAGCGGTGTCGCTTAAGGGGCTTGTCATCGGAGCCGGTATGAATCTAAATTGCTGCTCATCGCCATTTTTAATAATTAAATTATTATCGTAATCAAATTCATAAGTAGCTTGACTATTTAGGGCGCGAGTTAAATTTTCTTCTAGCGCCATTAATTCTTTGTCCCCACAGAGCATTTCAGTTAGAAAAATATTAGCGGCTGAGAGCACACCGTTTTCGGCTTGGTAATCTCCACCAAAACTATTGCAGATTTTTCCGCCAAGAATTTCCTCGTCAAAATTTAAAGTAATATTGTAAGCTCGGTCATCAAGCCATGACCCGTCAGCCCGGTGGTGACTTAGCACCCAACGGCTGCCCGCTAAATCAGCGCTTAGAGGCGCTGCCTTAACCAAAAGCAGTTCTTTGTCTGCGCCGTCGCCGATAATTAAATCTCCCTCAGAATTAATCGTTAGGGATTGGTTATTTTCTAAAACTGCCAGAAAAATATTTTCAATAATCATTAGGTCACTGGCACAAGCCATCCGAGTGGCAATTAGCCCGGGGGTGCTAATTAGATTGTCTTTTATTTGGTAATCGCCACTGATATCGTTGCAAACGCGGGCATAAATCTTATCAGCAGTAAATTCAAGCGTCAGTGACTTGCTAGCATCGGGAACTAGGTAGTTGCCGTTTTTGTCGCTAACCTCACGAATCTGCCAATTAGTATCACTGAGGCTGATTGTTTGTTTGGAATCAGTAATATTTGCGCCTGGTTTTTTGGGGTCATTTTGGTTATTATCGGCGATTAAAAAATCGGTTAAAAACCAGATTAGGGCGATTAGGCACAAGACGCCCAAAAGCGACAGAAGTAAGTTATTAGATTTTTTGTTCATAAGATTGTTTGTTTATGTTTATATTATAT
>CAZERN010000063.1:0-1533 GCA_964514675.1 uncultured Gammaproteobacteria bacterium
AATAGGGCTTGCTTCTAATTGCCCCAATTCATTTTTGATTGTTTGTGATTTTAATTGGCGTAAAAATAAATCACTAAATGCCAAGCGTTGACGGCTGGCGCTAATTTCCGCTTCCGAGGCGGGGCGGTGAATATAGTGTAAAGCGCTGCTAAGGTCTAATAAGTTAAGGCGTTTTCTAATTTCAACTGGCACCCAATCGCTAATTTTTTTAGCTAACGGTAAAACTTGGTTAACCGCTTGGCGAATTTGTTTTTGGGGCAACTTGGCGGTACTGGGATAATGAGGCACTAAACCGCTGGTGTTTGGTGTTTCAGTTGAGCTTATTTTTTCATAATCCGGCGCTGTCATTTGGGGGGTACCATTATTACTCTGAATGAGACCGGCCACAGAAATCTGGTCGCCAACTTTTAAATTGCGGGTCAAAAAACTTTGATTAAACCAAATTAACTTCAAAAATCCACTCTCATCTCGTAAAAGTGCTTCGGTAATTTGGAGGCGACTGCGGCGACTGCGGCGGTTTTGAATTAAATCAATTGTGCCAACAACATTGGCGGTTTCGCCAATTTTTAGCGCACTAATTTGGCGGCGGATAGAAAAATCGTCGTAGCGAAAGGGCGTATAAAATAATAAATCGCCGGCCGTTTTAAGGCCAAGCCTGGCAAACTTCTTGGCACTCACTTCGCCAACACGGTAAAGACTAGATAAAGGGCTATTAAAATTGAGCATATGGTCATTATATCAAAAAAGCCTCACCAAAATAAGGTGAGGCTTTGTTTTTGGTGTCCCCGCTAGGAATCGAACCTAGATTACGGGCTCCGCAAGCCCGTGTTCTATCCATTAAACTACGAGGACCTAAGCACCATTAAATCACAGTTTGAGCAGCTTCGTCAACTGCTCGGAAATTGGCGGCACTATCCGAGTTAAATCTTCATCTAAATAGCGCTTCAGAAAATTCCTTATTTCAATTGGGTCCTCGTCGTATAAATTAATTGACAAGCGAGGATGCCTAAAGCCATTTTTGAACTCAAAATAGAGACGCTTTAAATCCTCATTTGGTTTGTATAAGACACAAAAAGTGCTGATGATATCGTAATCATAGAAACGACTGCCGATTGTTACTCCTGTGGGGCTTAAAGTGAAGTCTAAAATATTAGGGTTACGCCCCTCATTCATAATATATAAAATTGCAGCAGCGATTAGGATTAAAGGGAAGATGAAATTAGAATTAGATCCCAAAAAGATGACTTTCCAGTTGATAATTTCAAAGAAAGAGAAGAATGCGCAAACCAAGAAAAATAAGGCAGCAAATAAATACCAGTTACGGTTTCTTTCCCGGACTTCAAATTCCGGAATTTTCCAAGAAATGGAGGTGAGGTGATTATTTTCGGGCATATTTTTAGAAAAATTTTAGCTTTCTTAATTGACAAGATGAAGGGTTTTTTATATATTGATGTAGTCATTATAACATAAGAATAAAGAAAAGGAGAGATGGCCGAGCGGCTGAAGGCGGCAGGTTGCTAACTTGCTATAGGA